>PZPA01000005.1:10708-47756 GCA_003045825.1 Bacteroidota bacterium | reverse complement strand
TACAGATGCTCAAGGAAACTCGAAGCGTTTGATTGGTGCGTTTGAGCCTATTTATATGGCAGGATACATTCAAGATCAATTCACTTTTGAAGATCTCTTCTTTAATATTGGAGTACGTGTAGACCGCTTCGATGCCAACCAGCCGGTATTGGCGGATCCGTTTGTTCTTTATCCAGCTTACACTGTGGGTGACTTAGCCAGTACTGCGCTTGCAGGCGCTCAAGTCCCTAGTGGAATGAGCGACAACGCAGTAGTTTATGTAGACGATCAAGAAAATCCATCTGCTATTGTCGGTTACCGCGACGGCTTCACCTGGTACACCGCTAATGGTGATGTTGAAGCGAATCCTAAAAATATAGCTGATGCTAGTGGCGGTATTAAGCCGTTCTTAAAACAACCGGGAGTAGAAGAACAAAAGCTGTCTATCACTGCGAATGAAAGCTTCAAGGATTATGCGCCACAAGTAACGATCAGTCCGCGTGTTTCCTTCCAGTTTCCTATTTCGGATGAAGCGGAATTCTTTGCGCACTACGATATCCTAGTTCAACGTCCAGATCCAGGTCTGAACCGTATGAACCCAATCACGTACCTCCAATTGGAAAATGGTGATAATGGTAATATTCTTGCGAATCCTGATCTTAAGCCACAGCGTACCACAGATTACGAAATCGGTTTCCGTCAAAAGCTCAACGAAAACAGTGCACTAAAACTAAGTGCTTTCTACCGTGAGATGCGTGATATGATGCAGACCCTCAGTATGACCGAAGCATATCCTATTACCTACATTGCTTATGGAAACTTAGATTTTGCAACTACCAAAGGGTACACGGTTTCTTACGACTTGCGCAGAACGGGTAACGTCCGTATGAATGCAAACTATACGTTACAGTTTGCTGACGGAACTGGTTCAGGTGCAAATTCTGGCGCCAACATTGCGCGCTCCGGTCAGCCTAACTTGCGTTACATTTTGCCATTGACCTATGATTCTCGTCACCAAGTAGTGATGAACATGGATTACCGCTATGGCGGTGGACCGGCATACAACGGCCCTGTATTCTTTGGAAAACGTATTTTAGAAAATGCAGGTGTAAACGTTGTTTTGAATGCGAATTCAGGAACGCCATATACCCGTCGTGGACTTGCCTTTGGCCTGACAGATGCGGCAACACCAATCACTGGTAACATTAACGGTTCGCGTTTGCCTTGGAGCTTTAGAATTGATGCTACTGCGAACAAAATGTGGAATTTCAAAAGGGACGCTACATTCAGCAATTTCGAAGTGTACGTTCAAATATTGAATGCCTTGAATACGCAAAATATTTTGGGTGTCTATTCCTTTACAGGATCACCAGCGGATGATGGTTACTTGAGCTCGCCTCAGGGGCAAAATGCCGTTCAGTTCCAGACTAGTGCCCAATCGTTTGCTGATATGTATAACATCAGTCTAGCAAACCCAGGACTATACAGTTTACCACGTCGTATCCGTTTAGGAGTGCGTTTAGGATTATAATAAAGAAGCATAGGAAAACAGCATATGAAAAGAGTTTACCTCCTTTTACTTTCAACCGCTTTCGCTTTACCACTTTCAGCACGAGAAGTGCAAGGTGCGAATAAGACGACTCAAACAACAGGTTCTATGAAAACTGTTGAGGAATTGTGTCAGCCTTCAAAAGCGCAGAGTGATCTAAGTATTAATAACGTTCGTGCAACCATTTTAGGTGGCGGAGATATGTGGTGGGATTTGAACACCGCACGTTACGAAGTTCCGAAAGGATCCAATAAACACTCCATGTTCGCAGGTTCACTGTGGCTTGGTGGTGTTGATGAGGGTAACCAATTGAAATTAGCCGCAATGACCTACCGTCAAGCGGGTAACGATTACTGGCCAGGTCCTTTAACTAGTGATGGTACGGCATCCACCAACAAAGAGATTTGTGATAAGTACGACCGTCACTGGATCATTTACCGTGAAGAAGTGGACATTCATAAAGCATGGTTGGAGTGTTTAGACGACCCAAATTGTGATGAGACAGAACTGTTCCCGGGCTACGAAAGTCAAATTCCAGAGTCCATCAAAGATTGGCCAGGAAATGGGGTAGATGGAGAGTTGCCTTACCAATTGGCACCTTTTATCGATCGTGATGGCGATGGCGTTTACGACTATCTCGTAGATTACCCCGCTTATGACATCGATAAGGAGTACGATTGTCGCGACAAAGAAACGGATGTACTTTATGGTGACCAGACTATCTGGTGGGTATACAACGACCGTGGTAACGTACATACTGAATCACAAGCAGGTGCGCTTGGGTTTGAAATTCGTGCTCAAGCCTTCGCCTTCTCTACCAACGATGAGGTGAACAACATGACCTTCAATAATTACCGCATCATCAACCGGTCTACGTTCCGCTTAACCAATACCTATTTCTCTACCTGGTTTGATCCAGATTTAGGGAACTATACCGATGACATCATTGGTTGTGATATTGCACGTGGTCTAGGTTATTGTTACAATTCAGACACTGAAGATGAAGGCCCGTTAGGCTATGGTTTGAACCCGCCAGCGGTAGGATTCGACTTCTTCCAGGGACCATTCGCAGATTACTACGACGGCATTGATAATGACCGCGACGGCTGTGTGGATGGAGTGAAAGATCCAGAAACAGGATTGTGTGTGGCAGAAGATCCTGCCACCGGAGTGAACGAGCGTATTATCATGAGTCACTTCATGTATTACAACAACACTGCTTCCAACATTTCGGGTAATCCAGATAATGCGACGCATTTCTACAACTACATGCGTGCACTTTGGAAAAACGGTTCGGAGTTAATCATTGAAACACCTTCAGGTCCTGGTGATCAGGGCAACGGTGATGGATTTGTTGCTTCAGGTAATGGTACATCAACGCAGTTTGCTTACCCAGGTATGTCGTATGACACTACTGGTGCTTACCCTCCGTATGCGGCAGTAAACTGGTGGGAGAGTCCAGCGAATAAAGAGGATAAGCGTGGTTTGCACAGTGCGGGTCCATTCTCTTTGGCACCAGGCGCATTGAACTTTGTAACTACTGGGGTAGTATGGGAGCGTGACCTCATCAACAATGATCTTTTCGCTTCAGTAGAGAAGGTAATCATCGCGGATGACAAGGCACAGAAACTTTTTGATAACTGTTTCCAGGTGTTGAACGGTCCGGATGCTCCGGATGTTGAAATTCAAGAATTAGACCGTGAGCTTATTTTGAAGTTGACGTACGGTCCAGGAAGTAATAATGAAGCATTCAGCTATCGCGAGCGCGATCCGCTGATCACTGTTAATCCAGACGACCGCGACTCTATTTTGAACGTTAACCCAGATTACTTCGACTACAAGTTTGAAGGATTCCAGGTATTCCAATTGGCAAATAGCGACGTAAGTATTTCAGATATCTACGATCCTACACAAAGCCGTTTGGTAGCGCAGTGTGACGTTAAAAATAACATCACTCAACTAATCAACTGGGAAGTAGATCCGGATTTGAACGCGCTTGTACCGCAGGACATGACCTTAACAACGAATAACAGTGGTGTTTTCACTTCGTTCCAAGTGCGTGAGGATGTCTTTGCTACTGGCGATCGTTCCCTGATCAATCATAAGGAGTACTACTTTACGATCATCGCTTATGGACAGAACCAATTCGAAGTGTTCAATCCAACAATAGCGCCAGGTGGTCAGAAAATTCCATTCCTAGCAGGACGTCGTAACATTAAGACATATACTGCCATTCCACATCAAATCGATTCAGAGAAAGGCGGAACGATTCAAGTTGCACAATACGGAGATGGACCAGAAATTACCCGATTAGACGGTATTGGAAACGGTGGAGGTGAGCTGGAACTAACCTTAACTGAGGTTAAAGACATTATGGACGGGAATGGTTCAGGTCAACCTACATATATGGGAGGTCTAGGGCCGGTTGCAATTAAGGTAGTGGATCCGTTAGAGGTCAAAAATGGAGAGTATACTCTGACGCTAGATGGCGCCAACGGAAATGCACAATGGGAAATCACAGACGGAAGTGGATCGGTAATCGCTAGTGCGGATACTACCATTTCATTCTACAATGAACAAATCATTCCAGAATTGGGTCTATCGGTTGCTATGCAACAAGCGCCAGCGCCGGGTGGTGACGACGAAGGGACCTATGATAATGGGGTAATCTTTTCAGAAATCATCTATGAAGACCCATCGAAAGAGTGGTGGTCGGGAATTAAGGACGATAAGAGTTATACCCCTTATAATTGGATATTGGCTGGAACCAATAGCTTCCCTACGGAAGAACCTGCTACATTGTACCCGGATCAAGACGGCGATGCAAAAGGGTATTTCGAAAATATTGTTGACGGAACGTGGGGTCCTTACATGTATGCATCTGCGAACAACCGTTCAACTGTAAATGGGTTCAACAACTACGGTATGGGCCCTGCCCAGAGTATTGGTAGAAACTTAAACGATGCATCGGATCTACATTCAGTGGATATTGTATTTACAACAGATGTGAGTAAATGGACGCGCGTACCTGTATTTGAAATGGCTGAAGATGCCGCTTTAAGTGAGCACGGGGACAAGAAATTGACACAGCGTCAGGATACTTCATGGACCATTGAAAACGGTCAATTGAAGAGAGCACCAGCCATGGAACCTGGTTGGTCTTATTTCCCGGGATATGCAATAGATATTGAGAGCGGAAAGCGTCTGAACATGGCCTTTGGTGAAAATTCATGGTTACCAGGTGAAAACGGTAATGATATGCTTTGGAACCCAACAGATCGTGAGTTCTTGCCTCCAGGAAATACTGTAAATGGAGGTTATGTCTTCGGCGGTCAGCACGTAATTTATGTGTTTGCGGACGAGGATAAAATTGGTGGTTCAAACACGGATTTGGAATACCAAGGTGCTGATATCAATAATTGGCCGTTGAAAGATCTGATGGCCGATCTCGTTAAAACTGGAGGTCTTGGAAACATCGCGAAAGCAAATTTCTGGCGCGCTTGTCGTTGGATTGGTATGCCCACACTGCGAAGAGGAACGGATTTTGACCCGTACACGGAGCTACCTACACAGACGCGTATTCGTATTCGAATGAATTCAGCGTATTCTAACAGAACCTTGGCAGACGGCCCTAACGGTGGTAACCCACAATTCTTGTTCAATACATCAAATATTGCTACAAGAACGTACCAAGACACTATCGGTAAGGGCGCAATGGAGACCATTCGCGTGGTTCCAAATCCGTATTACGGATTTAGCACATACGAAGCATCTCAGTTAGATAATCTCGTTAAGATTACTAACCTGCCTGAGACCTGTACGATCAGCATCTTTACTCCGAACGGTACTATGATTCGTCAAATCCGTAAGGACAATAGTATGACCTATGTTGAATGGGATATGAAAAACACATACAATGTGCCTATTGCATCTGGTGTTTACATCATCCATGTCGATGCAGGTGCGCTCGGCGAAAAAATTGTGAAATGGTTCGGCGCATTACGTCCGGTCGATTTGAACTCATTCTAAGCGAAAAAGACCTATGAAATTGAAATCTTATATCGCAGCTTTTTTATCTGTAGCCCTCATGGGTACAGCTTATGCAGGTAACCCTCAGCGTGCAGGTTCTGCAGGTGCTGGAGAATTATTAATCAATCCCTTTGCGCGTTCTGCAGGGTGGGGATCTGTAAATGTTGCGGGTGCGACAGGTATGGACGCTACCTTTTTGAACATTGCGGGTATAGCGGCTACTGATTTAAACACTCAAGTAACGTTCAACAACACGCAGTGGTTGGTTGGAGCGGGCATTAACATGAACGGTGCTACGCTGATTCAACGCGTGAGTGATGTTGGTGTACTAAGTATGGGTTTATCCGCTTTTGACTATGGCCAATGGGAGGTAACTACAGAGGACCAGCCAGAAGGAACCGGCGCTACCATTAGCCCGCAAAGTTTGATCATCAACATGGGGTATGCTCAGAAATTTACTGAGAACATCTATGGGGGTGTAAACGTGAAACTCTACAGCAGTTCTATCTCCAACTTGAACACTAATGGTGTTTGTTTTGATGCGGGTGTACAATACCGCACAGGAGAGGAAGACAGATTCAAATTTGGAATTACCTTAAAGAACGTTGGACCGAGTATTACCTATCAAGGTGATGGATTAGGCATCACGCTGCCAGTCCCAACCTATGGGGTTGCGTATTCTCAAACATTTGAGAGTCGTTCCGCGAAATTTGAATTACCTACGCAATTAAGCATAGGCGGTTCATACGATTGGTTTGTAGCGAACGGTAAGGTTACTGGTGCCTTGAATTTTAGTTCAAACTCGTTTGAAAAAGATACCTACCATGCTGGTGTACAATACAGTTTGAAGGATCTGTTCCAGGTACGCGTTGGCTATAAGGCTTTCGATAACCGTGCGGACGATCTTGGAACTAGCGCCATTTCTGGAATTTGTGGTGGATTCAGCTTTAATGTTCCTACCAGTGACGAGGGAAGTTTCGCCATCGATTATTCTTACCGCGGTACGACATCTGCATTTGGCGGTATTCACTCAATTGGTGTGCGCATCAACTTGTAATAGATAAAATACTAACTTTGTACCCACAAGAGAGGCCGTTATGGCCTCTTTTTTAGTAATACCATTAGCTATGTCATCAGTAAGTTATTACACAGCAGAAGGGCTTAAAAAGCTTAAGGCAGAATTAGAGCACATGAAAAATGTGGAGCGCCCTAAAATCTCGCAGCAGATTGGAGAAGCTAGAGATAAGGGTGATTTGAGTGAGAATGCAGAATATGATGCTGCAAAAGAAGCGCAAGGTATGTTGGAAATGAAAATATCCAAATTAGAAGACACCCTTGCTGGAGCACGTGTTTTGGATACTGCAAATATTGACCTATCTAAGGTGGGAGTTTTGACGAAGGTGAAGTTGAAAAATGTCACCAATGGCGCAACTATGGTGTATAGTTTGGTTGCGGAAAAGGAGGCGGATATCAAACAAAGTAAAATTTCTGTTTCGAGTCCTATTGGCAAAGGCCTTTTGGGTAAAAAGGTCGGTGAGATAGCGGAAATTCAGGTGCCGCGTGGAGTGATGAGTTTCGAGATTTTGGAAATTACGTCGGCCTAAAAATCCTATCCATGGGTAGCATTTTCACGAAAATCATAAGTGGTGAAATTCCTTGCTATAAGGTAGCGGAGGATGCTTCTAATATCGCTTTCCTCGATATTCGTCCGTTGAAGCGCGGTCATGTGCTTTGCGTACCTAAGTTGGAGGTGGATGAATTGTATGAGCTCCCTGCTGAAGATTTTGGGCGTCTTATGGAATTCGCGCAACGGGTGGCGAAAGCCTTGAAAAAAGCCGTGCCTTGTCAGCGAATTGGATCTATGGTTTTAGGTATGGAAGTGCCGCATGCGCACCTTCATCTTGTGCCAATAGATGCGGAAAACGAATTAAGCTTTTCAAACACCCCTTTGCAGTTGAGTGCAGAGGAAATGGAGGGTATTCGAACGTCTATTTCAGACGCTCTGGATTCTGCTGGATAAATTGATCCCAGCTACTACTACGACCTTTTTTAGATTTAGATTTTGTCGCGCCACTGCCGTGTTTTGGAGCACTAATTCCTGATGTTTGACTTTGGTGACAGACAGCTACTGCAAGTGCATCAAAAGCATCTAAATAGTTGTGTTCAATACCTGGGAACATTGCCTCTAACATGCCACTGACTTGTTCTTTACTGGCGTTCCCATTACCTACGATGCTTTGTTTAACAAGGCGAGGGCTGTATTCGAATACGGGAATCTTCTTGGACAAAGCGGTTGCCATACAAACACCTTGGGCGCGGCCTAGCTTAAGCATGGATTGAACGTTTTTTCCAAAGAAGGGTGCTTCTAAAGCCATTTCATCCGGTTTGTGTTGGTCAACCACTGCACTGAGCTCATCAAAGATTTTCGCAAGACGAGTATAGTGATCCGATTTTGTATTGAGCTTGATTACATCCATCAAAACAGGATGTACTTTTCCTTTTATGATGTGTACGACACTATACCCCATCACTACGGTACCTGGATCCACACCAAGGATGATTTTATCGATGGTGTTTTCCATAGTGCTTAAATCAATAATCCAACAATAGCTGCCGTGTATAAAGAAGCAACCGTACCTGCGATGAGCGCTTTAATACTTAATTCACTCAGGTCTTTTCGGCGGCTCGGCGCTAAAACCCCAATTCCACCAATCTGTATACCAATGCTGGCGATGTTTGCAAAACCACAAAGCATATAGGTAGAAAGAATTATGCTGCGTTCTGAAGTAAAAAGGCCCGCGTTTTTCATTTCAGTCAAACTGACGTAGGCGTAGAATTCGTTCAAAATGGTCTTCTCACCCAAGAGCTGTCCTACGAGCATGAGATCTGCAGGTGGTACACCTAGAATCCAAGCAATGGGGCTTAGCAGTGCACCCATGATAAACTGGAGGGAGAAGGAGTCATACCGACCGTTGGTGACTTCTGTAGCCCAAGCATTTAGGCCTGTCCAAGAGCCAATTCCTTCAACAAAAATGTAATTGGCTCCGTATACGATTGCAGTAAAAACGAGCAACATGGCTCCAACATTAACAGCTAATTTCACACCTTCTGTAGTTCCATTGGAAATGGCGTCAAGTGCGTTAGACCCCATATCTGCAGAACTGATTTCTGCAACCTCAATGACATCTTCCGTTTCGGGCAGGAGAATCTTTGCGCTAATGAGGGCTGCAGGAGCACTCAGTACAGAGGCAGTTAGAAGGTGTTTGGCAAAGAATAATTGGCCTTCAGGTGTATCACCGCCTAAATATCCAATATAGGCAGCGAGCACACCACCCGCTATTGTCGCCATGCCACCGCTCATTAAACTGAGCAATTCCGAACGGCTCATCCCAGCGATGTAGGGTTTAACTAATAGCGGTGCTTCCGTTTGCCCGATAAAGATGTTCCCCGCAGCGGCTAATGATTCTGCACCGGAGAGTTTTAACGTTTTCTGCATAACCCAAGCCATCGCTTTAACCACGCGCTGTAAAATACCGTAATAGTACAGTAATGAGGTTACAGCGGAGAAAAAGATCACAGTAGGTAGGACCTGGAAAGCGAAGAGGTATCCAAAGTTATCGGTTTCGGTTATGAGCGATCCAAAGAGGAAGGTAGAGCCCTCACGTGTAAAATCTAATAAGGTAACCGCGACAAGACTAAATTTTTCAAAGGCCCAAGAAACTCCGGGTACTTTTAAAACGGCCAAGGCGAGCACGAATTGCAAGAGCAGTCCTTTTCCGACCATTGCCCAATTCACTTTGCGCTTGTTTGAGCTGAACAGCCACAATACCGACGTAAGCACTGCAATTCCCAATAAACTTCTTAGTATCATCACAGTTTGTCCAATTTATCGCGCAATCGCGCCGCTAATTCATAATCTTCATTTTCCACCGCTTCCGATAGCAATAGTTCTAATTCTTCTCTTGTTTCTTCTGGTGAATCTTCTCCCTGATCCAACTCATCGTCCTCAATGATAGCATCAACATCTGCTTTGGTCTCCTCTTTTTCTGTGATTCCCGCATGTTCCATGATTTCGGGCGTAGCGAAAATTTGACACTCAAAACGCACGGCCAAAGCCACTGCGTCAGAAGGTCTAGAGTCGAAAATGTGCGAAGTGCCAGCGGCATCAATGGTATATAGACTCGCGTAAAAAACGCCGTTCACTAATCTATGGATTACCACTTTTTCTAGTGTCACGCCAAGTTCATTCAGCATGTTTTTCCAGGTGTCGTGGGTCAGTGGTCGAGGGGGCGCGACAGATTTTTCCATTGCAACGGCGATGCTTTGTGCTTCAGCACCACCAATAACAACAGGAAGCTTACGTCCTCCTTCACCGACTTCGGCCAGAATGAGTGCATAAGCTCCTGATTTACCTTGACTGTAGGATAATCCTTTAACAGTGAGTTCTATGTGTTGCATTTATTGTCCGGCCTTGAAGGCGCGCATCGCGTTCACCAACTGGGGAACGACTTCAAATGCATCACCTACAATGCCGTAGTCTGCAGCCTTGAAAAACGGGGCTTCAGCGTCTGTATTTACTACGACAATAGTCTTGGATGCACTGACCCCAGCAAGGTGCTGGATGGCGCCAGAAATTCCTATCGCAATATACAGATTCGGGTTGACTTGGATGCCGGTTTGACCCACGTGTTCACTGTGAGGCCTCCAACCGATATCGCTTACTGGTTTTGAACACGCTGTTGCTGCTCCAAGAACCGAAGCGAGCTCCTCAATCATGCCCCAATGTTCGGGTCCCTTTAGACCTCGACCAGCACTTACAACCACCTCAGCTTCGGGTAGGGCAACTTTACCAGAGGCAATAGTTTTTTCAGTTATGGTCATTAAGTCTGTGCCGGTCGCTTCTCCGGACTCTACCGTTCCTTCTCCGGCACGCTCGTGAATACCGACACTGTTTGGTACGAAGGACACTATAGGTATGCCGCCTGAAAGCGCTATGGTTTCGATACCTTTTGAACTAAAGGCCCCGCGTTCAACAACAACTGGCGAGACACTGCTAGGGACACTCGTAGTATTTGTGCTTAAAGCGCCGCCTGCTAAGGCTGCTAATGCGGGGGCTATGGAACGGCCTAGGCTCGTTCCGGCGATGACCATTCCAGTCGCGCCTTCAGCCATAGTAGCCAATTGTTGTGCCATTCCAAAAGGTGTGGCATTAAGCGCAATGGTCAGGATGCGATCAGCGCCGAAGGTAGCCAAAGTACTAGGATCCGTTGCACCATTGCTTGTTACGGCAGTTACGGTAGTTCCGGCTTCCGTAGCCCATGATTTGGCGTACGAAACGGCTTCAAACGATGCTTTTTTGTATTGGTTATTCCAATCTTCTACAAATACAATAATGGACATAGGGCTTGGAATTAAATGGCTTTCGCCTCATTGTGTAATAAATGCACCAATTCGTCGACGCTGTCGACCAATTTTACGGAAGATTTACCGGCAGGCTTCACAAACTTAATCGCTTGTGTTGCTGTGTCGCTTTCTGACGCCTCTAAGACCTGTAAGGGTTTAGAGCGCGCCGTCATGATACCTCGCATGTTAGGGATACGGAGATCTTTTTCTTCTACCAATCCTTTTTTACCTCCTACAACTAGAGGCAAACTCCCACTGTACGTGGCGTGGCCACCATCAATTTCGCCAGTGGCGTTGGCGCTAGATCCGTCGATGGTCAGGTCGACGCATGCATTGACAAAAGGCAGGTTCAGCAACGCCCCGAGCATTGCAGGAACTTGTTGGCCGTTGTAGTCAATGCTTTCTTGCCCGCACAAAATCAAATCATATGTATTCGCCGAAATGTGGTTCTTGAGTTCTTTGGCTACTGTGATAGCGTCCGTAGGGGTGGCGTTAATACGTATGGCTTGATCAGCACCGATGGCAAGTGCTTTTCTAAGGGTTGGTTCTGTTTCAGGTCCACCGACGTTAAGAACGGTGATAGAGCCGCCGTGGGCTTCCTTGAGGTGTAAGGCTTTAGTCAAGCTGAATTCGTCGTAGGGATTGATGACGAATTGGACCCCGGTGGCATCAAGTGCCTTTCCTGCCGCATCAAAGTTGATTTTCGCAGTAGTGTCGGGCACGTGACTAATACAAACTAATAGGTTCATGCAGGATATCCTTAATTAATACCCCTAAATTTACTATGCATGCATAATAATTCCAAAGAAAAGTGGATCGATTTGCGCTTTTATCTAATTCATAGCCGGAAGGAGAAAATGCCTGGTAGTTTTTTATGAATGGGTCCGATTTTTAGCGATTACTCAAAGAACCTTCAAAAAATTGAATCTCGAACGCAGGAAAGGGTGCGCTAGGTCCGCTTTGCACCTTATATTTGCCGCCTACAAGATCAAAATTATGAAGACAATTCAGTTTCGAGAGGCCGTTTGTGAGGCTATGACCGAAGAAATGCGCCGCGATGAAAACATCTTTTTGATGGGTGAAGAAGTTGCGGAGTACAACGGTGCTTACAAGGCATCTAAAGGCATGTTGGACGAATTCGGTCCAAAGCGCGTTTTAGATACGCCCATTGCAGAATTAGGTTTTGCAGGAATTTCGGTCGGTGCGGCAATGAATGGCTTGCGTCCTATCGTGGAATTCATGACGTTCAACTTTTCGATGGTAGCGATTGATCAGATCATCAACAATGCTGCTAAAATGAAGCAGATGTCGGGTGGTCAAATCAACGTTCCCATTGTTTTCCGCGGCCCAACAGCATCTGCCGGCCAATTGGCGGCTACGCACTCGCAAGCATTCGAGAGCTGGTACGCAAATTGTCCAGGTCTGAAAGTGGTTGTTCCTTCAAATCCTTACGATTGTAAAGGTTTGTTGAAGAGCGCTATCCGCGACAACGATCCTGTAATTTTCATGGAAAGTGAGCAGATGTACGGCGATAAAGGCGAGGTGCCGGAAGGCGAATACCTATTGCCTATCGGTGTTGCAGATATCAAGCGTAAGGGAACAGATGTAACCATTGTAAGCTTTGGTAAAATCATCAAAGTGGCTTATGAAGCAGCAGATATGCTTGCCAAAGAAGGCATTTCATGTGAAATCATCGATCTACGTACCGTTCGTCCTATCGACTATGATACGGTTATCGAAAGTGTGAAGAAGACGAACCGTTTGGTCTGTTTGGAAGAAGCGTGGCCATTGGGTTCTATTGCTACGGAGATTACCTACAAAGTTCAATCCGAAGCTTTCGACTATCTGGACGCACCTGTAAAGCGTATTACAACAACGGATACGCCAGCACCCTATTCACCAACCCTTCTAGAGGCATTCTTGCCGCAAGTTGGACAGGTGATAGACGCTGTGAAATCGGTGATGTACGTCAAATAATTCATAGGATTTATTTCAAGGTTCGAACGAACGACTCAAAGACTTATATTTGCAGCCCTTTCCGTACAGCGGGAGGGGCTGATTATTTAAATCAAACCATAATACAATGGAAAACATGCTTTTATTGGTACCTATGTTTGGTATCGTTGGTCTAATCTACATGTTCGTTTTACGCAGCTGGGTCGTGAAACAAGATTCAGGCTCAGAAAAAATGACAAAGTTGGCAGCCTACATTAAAGAAGGCGCTTTGGCATTCTTGAACGCGGAATACCGCATTTTGGCAATTTTTGTAGTAGTCGCAGGTGCGCTGCTAGGAATTGTTTCTTCTATCGTTGAAACCACGCACTGGTTCATCGTTGTTGCATTCATTATTGGTGCAGTATTCTCTGCTGTAGCAGGAAATATCGGTATGCGCATTGCAACCGATTCAAACGTTAGAACAACACAAGCTGCCCGAACCTCTTTACCACAAGCGTTGAAAGTTTCTTTCCGCGGTGGAACTGTAATGGGATTAGGTGTAGCCGGTCTTGCCGTTTTCGGTCTAGGCATGCTATTCTGGATATTATCGAGCTGGTTCATCGTAGGTGATGATTCATTTTACAATGAGATGACCGTTGTTCTTGAAGCGCTCGCAGGTTTCTCGCTTGGTGCTGAATCTATCGCGTTGTTTGCGCGTGTAGGTGGTGGTATCTACACGAAAGCTGCCGATGTTGGTGCTGACCTTGTAGGTAAAGTAGAAGCAGGTATTCCTGAAGATGATCCACGTAACCCAGCAACTATTGCTGATAACGTAGGCGATAACGTAGGTGACGTTGCAGGTATGGGGGCAGATTTGTTCGGTTCTTACGTTGCAACAGTTCTAGCCTCTATGGTTCTTGGGAACTATGTGATTAATGATAATTTAATCAGCACAGGTAACTTCCTTGACAACCACGGTCCTATCATGCTTCCTATGATGATCGCTGGAGTTGGAATTATCTTCTCCATCATTGGAACATTCTTCATTCGCATTAAGGATAACAGCGCAAAGGAGCCGCAGGTACAACGTGCATTGAACATGGGTAATTGGGTTTCAATCATTCTAACGGGTATTGGATCTTACGTGCTTATCCAAATGTTGTTGCCGGAAACGTTGAGCATGAAATTCTTCGGCGAAGGTTTCAAAGCCGTTACACGCAACGACATATTTGGCGCTGTAATCGTTGGTTTAGTGGTAGGAGCATTGATCTCTTACTTCACAGAATACTACACAGGATTGGGTAAAAAACCAATTTTAGATATCGTTCAAAAATCAGCGACTGGTGCTGCGACAAACATCATCGCAGGTTTAGGCGTAGGTATGATTTCAACTTTCGCACCGATCCTTCTTTTCGCTGCTGCGATCTGGTCTTCTTATGCTTTCGCTGGATTCTATGGTGTAGCTATCGCGGCATCAGCAATGATGGCTACCACTGCTATGCAGTTGGCTATCGATGCATTCGGTCCTATTGCTGATAACGCAGGAGGTATTGCTGAGATGAGTGATTTACCTGATGAAGTACGCGAGCGTACAGATATTTTGGATTCAGTGGGTAATACTACTGCTGCTATCGGTAAAGGTTTCGCTATTGCTTCTGCGGCATTGACTGCATTGGCACTGTTTGCTGCCTTCGTCACCTTCACAGGTATTGATGGTATCAATATTTTCAAAGCACCTGTTCTAGCGATGTTGTTCGTAGGAGGTATGGTTCCTGTAGTATTCTCTGCATTGGCAATGAACGCTGTGGGTAAAGCTGCCATGGAAATGGTAAAAGAGGTACGTCGTCAGTTTAAAGAGATTCCAGGCATTATGGAGTACAAGGCGGAGCCTGAGTACGATAAATGTGTTGCCATCTCTACTGAAGCATCTTTGAAAGAAATGATGTTGCCGGGTGCAATGACTATTCTCTTCCCGCTTGTAGTAGCCTTCTTGCCTATGGCATTTGGTTACACTGGCCAAGAAGCTGCTGAGATGCTCGGTGGATACATGGCAGGTGTTGCTGTATCAGGTGTTCTTTGGGCAATCTTCCAAAATAACGCTGGTGGTGCTTGGGACAACGCTAAGAAGTCTTTTGAAGCTGGTGTGATGATCGATGGTGAAATGACTTACAAAGGTTCTGAGGCGCACAAAGCTGCCGTTACTGGTGATACAGTAGGTGATCCGTTTAAGGATACTTCAGGTCCATCGATGAACATCTTGATCAAATTGACGTGTTTGGTAGGTCTTGTGATCGCACCAATCTTAGGAGACGGTCACGATTCACATAGTGAAGTCGCACAATCGGCGCCAGTTGAGCTTCGTCAAGAAGTGATGAAAATGAAAATAAAAGGTGTTGAGGCTCAGGTTCATGGTCCTATTTACCAGGGTGTTGTTAAAGCAGATATGGACATTGCTGTAGATAGCGAGCGCGTTTTGGAGGCAGTGATCAAATTTGCCAGCGAAGACGGTTCGTTTGAAGCAACATTCAGTGGTGCTGAAGGCATCTTCGACGGTATGATGTTTCATGCTTCTGGTACAGTAACAACCAAGGATGAATCTCAGTTTGGAGCTGATGTAGATTTCCACCGCAACGAAAACGGCGATGTGATGGACTTCAACATAGCCATACACTAGACGGTACGCCGCGAATTACATAAAAAACCCCCCGGCGCCTCGCGCCGGGGGGTTTTTTTATGCCTCTATTTGGGAAATTGTCCCGCGCTCCACAGTTGGACCATGACGGTGTAGAAATCTACCATCTTGTGGTAATCCTCTAATGCGATGCGCTCATTGGTCCCGTGAATACCGGCCACTTCTTCTGGATTCAGAACCATGGGAAGGAAGCGATAGGTGTTCTTTGACAATCCTTCGAAATTCTTACTGTCCGTTCCACCAATGGTCAAATACGGGCTCACCAGCGCGTCAGGAAATAGTTTCTTAACCGCTTGTCCCAACATTAGAAATTCCGCACTCTCTGTACTCGAGGTGCTCGTTGCTCCGCTTCCCATATTTTGATAAGGCTCCACAGTACCCCCATATTTGGCCGCGAGCGCCGTATAGCGCTCGAGTACATCATCGGGTGTGGTACCTGGTAAAATCCGACTATTACATACGACCCGGGCGCTCGCGGGGACTACATTATCCTTGATGCCAGAGGCCATGATGGTAGCGACAGCGGTATTGTTGGTAAGGGCGCGTCCAGTGTGGCTCTTTTGGTAGAGGCTTAGAAGTAGTGGTTCAGTGAGAAATCGGTTGGCAAAAACCGATTTTAATGCCCACGGCATTTCTGGTGCGAGGTGCGTAATAAATCCTTCTAGCGGAGCTGAAAATTCGGATTCAAAAAGTCCGTCGCTCAGGGCTTCTGTGAAAGCAGCGGCTTGTGTTATAGCGGTTTTGGTGTTGGGCATGCTGCTGTGGCCACCGGCGACGTTGAAGGAAACTTCTACACTGAGGTAGCCTTTTTCTGCGGTGCCTATGAGGGCGACGGGGGTATGCTTGAGTCCGGGGATGCTGCCCGTAGAAATGATGCCGCCTTCATCGAGGATGGCTTCAAAGGAGAGTCCGGTCTGGCGGCAATGTTCTGCTACGAGGGCGGCCCCGGCTTGTCCTCCTATTTCTTCGTCCTGCCCCAAACAGAAATAGAGGTTGTGAGCAGGTTGAAAGTTTTGGAAGGCAAGTGACTCTAGAGTTTCCATGAGGGCCATGAGGGAACTTTTATCGTCTAAGGTGCCGCGTCCATAGATGTAGCCTATTTCGGCGCCTTCAGAATCACCAGGGGCGGCTTCGATCGCACCGCTAAAGGGTGGGTAATGCCATTGGTCCAGGCTTTTTTGATCGACAGGCACGACGTCTTGGTGGGCAATGAAGAGGTAATTTTTGGCGTCGGGCGAGGTGCTGGGCCAGTGAAGAAAGTAGGTATGGGTGCTAAAAGTATCTATGTTGAGGGTGGCAAAGAGCCCGGGGTAAGAGGCGCGAAGGAATTGGCCAAAGGCATCAAAAGCAGCCGTATCGAGCATGCGAGGATCTTGACTAATGGTTTCCAACTGTATACTTTGAGCGAGCCGGTCTACTGCCCCTTTAAGCGGGGGAAATACGACGGTTTCTGTAGGAAGGTTGTACCGATCTTGAATGGGTGAAAGATGAATTAACGGCACGAGACCAACGAGAACGGCCAGTACAACGATAAGAGTGGATAAAATGTATTTTTTCACAGTGGAGTAGTGCTTCGTGAGGATTCGTAACTTTGTGAAAAATACGAATAGATGTACACAGGATTACTACACTTACATCATTGGCTGCCATTTGTCTACTTATTGTTGATGCTGGTAGTTTTGGTTCAGAACTTTTTGGTTTGGAAATCGGACAACCCATTCACGGATAAATTAGCGCGACAAAACAAGATTGCCGTGCTATTAACGCACCTTCAAATCACCATAGGATTGATTATGCTGGTTGGCTTTAATCTCGATATGTTTTCGGATATAGGCACGTTGATGGGTGATGCTGCGTTGCGATTCAAATATGTAGAACACCCGACAACCATGATACTGGCGGCAGTGCTTATAACTATTGGTAATGCAAAGTCAAAGCGTGCGGAAGTTGCTTCGGCCAAAGCTAAATCTGTAGTTATTTGGTTTGGTATAGGATTGTTCTTAATTGCCTTACGCATGCCGTGGGCTGAATTTCTTCAAGGCGCCTAAGGGTACGCACTAATTTATGATTGAGCTTAAGAAAAAGAATACGCTCGAGCGAGAGCGCTGTATTCTTATTGGTATTGTCAACCGTGATCAAGACGAAGAGAAGTCCCGAGAGTACCTCGAGGAGCTGCGCTTTTTGGCGGATACGGCTGGTGCCGATACCGTACATATGTTCACTCAAAAGCTTGCCCAAGCAAATTCTAGAACGTTCTTAGGTTCTGGTAAAATGGAAGATATCAAGGGGTTTGTTCAAGCGGAAAACATTGATATGATTGTTTTTGACGACGAACTCACGCCTTCTCAGTTAAAAAATATTGAAGCATTGATGGAAGTGAAGGTCATGGACCGAACGAATTTGATTCTAGATATTTTTGCAGCACGTGCTCAAACGTCGTATGCGAGAACGCAAGTTGAATTGGCCCAGTACCAATATTTACTTCCACGTTTGACTAGAATGTGGACGCACCTTGAGCGTCAGAAAGGAGGTATAGGGATGCGTGGTCCAGGAGAAACTCAGATTGAGACCGATCGAAGAATAATCCAGGACAAGATCTCTTTACTCAAGAAGAAATTAGCGAAGATTGACGTTCAAATGAGCACGCAGCGGGGCAACCGCGGAAAAGTGGTTCGTGTCGCTCTTGTTGGCTATACTAACGTCGGTAAGAGCACTTTGCTTAATTTATTGTGTAAGACGGATGTGTTGGCGGAAAACAAGCTTTTCGCAACACTGGATACGACGGTACGCAAGATTAACATAGATAACTTGCCGCTACTGCTTACCGATACGGTAGGTTTTATAAGAAAGCTTCCTACCCAATTGGTCGAGAGTTTTAAATCAACTCTCGATGAGGTTCGAGAAGCCGACGTGTTGCTTCATGTAGTGGATATTAGTCATCCAAGCTTTATGGATCACATTGAGAGTGTCAACATAATTCTCCAGGAAATTGAGAGTATGGATAAGCCGTGTATCATGGTCTTTAATAAGATTGATGCATTCACCTATGACGAGCCGGATGAATTTGATTTAGAGCTTACAGAAGAAAACTACGATTTGGCGCAATGGAAGCGCACCTGGATGAATAAGGTTGGCGAACGTGCTGTCTTTATCAGTGCCCAGGACAAAAACAATATTGATGAACTGAGACGAACCTTGTACCGTGTGGCAGCAGAAATCCACGCAACAAGGTTTCCGTTCAATACCTTTTTATACTAATTTTCACTCATTATGAGTCAGCGACCAATTAAAAAGAAGGACAGCCTTCACTACCACCAGATGCCCAAACCGGGTAAGATTGAGGTAGTTCCAACGAAACCGTCTAATTCCCAAAGAGACCTAAGTATAGCGTATTCACCGGGTGTTGCAGATCCGTGTTTGGAAATTGCGGCAAACCCTGAGGATGTTTACAAATACACGGCAAAAGGAAATTTAGTAGCTGTAATCACGAACGGTACCGCCGTTTTAGGGTTAGGCGACATTGGCCCTGAGGCTTCTAAGCCTGTTATGGAGGGAAAAGGAGTACTCTTCAAGATTTTTGCAGACATTGATGTTTTTGACTTAGAGTTGGATGCGAAGGACCCTGATAAATTCATTGAAACAGTAAAAGCAGTTGCACCTACTTTCGGAGGTATTAACCTTGAGGATATTAAGGCGCCCGATTGTTTTTACATCGAGCAGCGTCTTAAGGAGGAATTGGATATTCCTATCATGCATGATGACCAGCATGGAACGGCCATAATTACCGCGGCAGCACTGTTGAATGCTTTGGAGATTTCTAATAAGACGATCGATAAAATCAAGGTGGTCTTTAATGGTGCGGGCGCTTCAGCAATATCGTGTGCGAAGTTGTATTTAGCCTTGGGCGTGAAGTCGGAAAATCTGTTCATGTGCGATTCTAAGGGACTCATTATCACCTCTAGAGGTGAGTTGACACCTGAAAAGGAGATTTTCGCAAAAAACCATAAAGAAGCAGAACTTGCAGAATTAATGAAAGGTGCGGATGTATTCGTAGGTCTTTCAAAGGGTGGGGTTGTTTCGAAAGCCATGGTAAAAAGTATGGCACCGAACCCGATCGTTTTTGCTTTAGCGAACCCAGATCCAGAAATTACTTACGAAGATGCATTGGAGGCTCGTCAGGATATTATAATGGCTACCGGACGTAGTGATAATCCTAACCAAGTGAATAATGTACTGGGCTTCCCGTTTATCTTCCGTGGCGCATTAGATGTTCGAGCGACAAAAATTAATGAGGAAATGAAGCTTGCGGCAGTACGCGCCATTGCTGAATTGGCCAAAGAACCTGTACCGGAGATAGTTAATCTTGCTTATGCGGAGAGTAATCTGACTTTTGGCAACACCTACATAATTCCAAAGCCTTTCGATCCTCGTTTAATCACGACCGTCGCCCCAGCAGTGGCTCGAGCGGCAATGGAAAGTGGCGTTGCAAAGGCACCTATTACGAATTGGAAGGCGTATCAACGTGAATTGAGCGACCGGTTAGGACGCGATGATAAGTTTATCCGTTTATTAAATGAAAACGCACGTAGGCATCCGCAGCGTATCGTCTTCACCGAAGGGGACAATTACCGGATTCTAAAGGCCGCAGAAATCCTCATCAACAATGGTGTTGCGAAGCCGATTCTTTTGGGATCAAAAGAAAAAATGGCCGCAATTATCGAAGAATACCAGCTTGAACTTCAGGAAGCAGAGTTTATCGATGTGACTACAGATAGCGCAGGCCGTGAGGAATATGCCGCACAGATGTACGAATTCAGAAAGCGCAGAGGCTGGACCATGGGTGAATGCCGCTCGAAAATAAAATCGCGGGAGTATTATGGAAATATGATGCTGCGGGATGGTGCTGCGGACGCATTAATCAGTGGTTTGACGGTTAAATATCCAACAGCGCTTCGTCCAATTCTTCGCATTATCGGAATGGAGGAGGGCATGCGAAAGGCAGCTGGTATGTATATCCTACTGAGTAAAAGAGGACCAATGTTCTTCGCAGATACCACCATTAATCTAGACCCGACCGTTGAGGATTTGGTGCAGATGGTATTGAACGTGGCGGATACGGTTAAAAGAACGAACATTACCCCTAAAGTGGCTCTTTTGAGTTACTCTAACTTTGGTTCGTCTAATGGTCCTGATGCGCGTAAAATGGCACAAGCCAGTTCAATCCTTCGCAAGGAGCACCCTGATTTGATCGTTGATGGTGAAATGCAGGCGAATTTTGCTTTGGAGCCGGAACTATTGAAGGAGAGTTTTCCATTTTCCGACCTTGTGGGTCACCAAGCAAACGTATTCATCTTCCCTAACCTTGCGGCAGGAAATATTACCTATAAAATGCTTCAAAGTTTTGGTGCCGCTGAGGCCATAGGTCCTATGTTGATCGGAACAAAGAGCAGTGCGCATGTACTGCAATTGGGCGCTTCAGTTCGTGAGATTGTGAATATGGCTACCCTTGCTGCAGTTGATGCAAGAAACAGAAAAGTAAAAAAAGGTTAGGCTAAAGTATAAAGTAGTGGTCGAGACGGTGCAGCATCATTTTCTATCGGCGCTACCTGAAGCAATAATGCATACGGACCATCGGCCACGGTCGGTGGCACATATGCCAACTCCGTAATAGTGCGGTGAAGGCTCTCTTCAGGATTTGGTCCCCAGAAAGCATGGTGACAGGCTAAGGCACCGCCGTCTTCCTCTTTATCTACACTGGGCTGATCGATGATTAAGTGATCGATGCCTTCCTCGCGGAGAAACAGGCCAATTTCAGCTTCAAGGAAAGGCCAGTTCGTCCCACTGAACAATTTTTCTGTTGGATTTTCCGCTGTATTTGTGCGCAAAACAATCGATCGTGCAGCGAAAACCCAGCCTTTTTCCTCGGCCTTTTTCCAAACAGCATGAAAGTCTGCGACATGCACTCTACCGCCTTTTACAGGCAGAGTGAGCACGAGTGACTTTGTCATGAAATCGCGGAAATGCTTGTTAATACTGTGGCGCTTCTTTGTGATATGCCCAGCGGTTTCTGTATGCGTACCGTGAGCATGAGGGTTAAATTCTACATTGAAAAAATTGACACTTCCACCTTGTGCGACACTTCCTTTCCAATCCCCCAATACTACAGGTGAGAATTTAGGGGCATCTATATACCACGCACGTGCGACGTCGCTTACGGCTAGGCTTAAATCTGCAACGGGCTTAGAAAAATCAATAGTCAGCTTCATAAATTGCTACGACACCCAGTTTTATTGGGCGCTAGGATTTGGTTTAAAACTCAAGATACTCTCTTTTCGACGAATGACCTCTTTAGTGATCCAGCGGGCTTAAAAATAGTTCAGCTATGATGGCATCGCTCTGCATCCATTGCTCGGGAGGAATTACAAATCCATTGCTTGTTTTTTGTAAGCGTCCTTTGGATGTGGCGCGGGCAACACTTCGTTGCAACACTTCTAATTCCGGCCCACCTAAAGTATTGGGAACATCTGTTTCCCAACGGAACCCTTCAGAGGTACGAAGCCGAACCATGAGGCGCTCGTTCAGGAGGTCAACGACGGTGAGTTTTTCGCAGGGTACTTCTGCGCCTTGCGCATACAAGGTGTTGTTTGATACGTTCCACCAGCGCTGCGCACCATCGAAGGAATGTGCGCCAGGACCGACCCCCAGATAGGGACGGCCGCTCCAATAGTGGCTGTTGTGTCTGCTGTGTTTATTGGGTAGTGCGAAATTTGATAATTCGTAGTGCGTATAGCCGTGTAACCCTGCCCATGCTCGCAATGCTTCAAATTGTGCGACTATAATTTCGTCAGAAGGTTGTGAGGTTTCACCGGAGTTTATTTGATGATGTAGTACTGTCTTTTCCTCAACAGTTAATGCGTAGCAGCTGAGGTGAGGGGGCAAATAGGTGGCTAATTGGTCCAATTGGTCCTTCCAGCTTTCCACTGAACTTCCGGGCATACCGTACATAAAATCTACGCTGTAATTTTCGATAGGCCCCTCTGCAATCCACTTTAGACATTGTACGGAATGCGCGGCATTATGGGCCCTATTCATGGAACGTAAATCGTGGTCGTCGAAACTTTGAAGGCCTACGCTCAATCTTGTAATACCCATGCTGTGCCAGGCTTCTAACTTCTCTGGCGTGATATCGTCAGGATTAGCCTCGAGTGTAATTTCAATGGTCGAGGAAAAAGAAAACAGGGACTTTGCATGCGCAATGAGCCGGGCAATTTCTGCTGTATCCAAAAAGCTTGGAGTTCCGCCTCCAAAGTAAAGACTGCTTAAGGTAGTTCCGCTCCATGGCGTTTGGTTTGCTCGCAATGTTATTTCATTGCGCATCGCCTCTAGCAAGGCCGATTCCGTTGAACGCTGGGTAGAAAAATGAAAGTCGCAATAGTGACAAGCCTGCCTACAATAGGGGATATGCAAATAGAGCGTGGAGGTGTTCATTAAGCGATTGGAAGGCTAATTTTAAAGGTCGTGCCTTCCCCGGGAATACTTTGTTCCAGGGTCAATTTCCCGCCATGGTATTCTTCAATAATGCGTTTTGCAAGGCTCAGGCCAAGGCCCCAACCGCGACTTTTACTTGTGAAGCCGGGTTCGAAGATTTTGCGCTGGTCCGCTTGCGTTATCCCGCGTCCTGTATCTTTTATAAGTACAATCATTCGATTAAACTGTGTTCTTTTTTCAACGGAAATTGTACCCGAACCGTCCATGGCATCAGCAGAATTCTTGATCATATTTTCTAGGACCCAACTGATCAATTGTTGGTTGTGATTCGATGCTCGGGATCCGTCCATGTCGAGCGACAGCGTAATTTTATTGCCCAAACGGCTTCTCAAATAGTCTATTGTTTTTTCGATGGTATCGTCAAGATCTTTATCGGTTCGTTCAGGCTGGGAGCCGATCTTACTGAATCGGTCAGTGATGTCCGTTAACCGATCAATGTCTTTTTCCATTTCTCCAAAGGCATTTTCTTTAGGATACTGCTCTTTCAAGTAACCCAACCAACCCATTAATGCACTTAGTGGCGTGCCAATCTGGTGTGCAGTTTCTTTAGCCATACCTGTCCAGACTTTGTTTTGCTCGGAACGTCTTGCATTCGAAAATGCCATATAGCTGATGAGCATGTATACCCCAATAACACCTAATAATATCAGCGGGTAAAGGCGCAGCTTAGTGAGGAGGTTAGACCCCTTGTAATAGAGAAAATTGACCTGCCCATCTGCGTATGAATTTTCTAAAACGCTACCACTGGATTTAAATTCGTCCAACTTTCGTAGTAGGTATTTTTCTGGGTTCGTTTCCGGTGTATTCAGGTTGCGGTGCGCGATGATGGTGCCTTTGCTGTCGGTAAGAATGACCGGAATGGTCTTGTTGTCTTGGATGATTTGGGTATAAAAGCTAAGGTTAACGTCGTCTTCGGCGAAAAAAACGGCTTCGACAGCTTCCGCCCAACGCTTAATTTTTAATTCCTCTTCCGCACGCAATTCTTTTAGGAACGATTCGGTGTAAAAAAGCGAGGCGAGGCCAATGATGGTCCCGAACGCTATGAGCGCAATCTTCCAGTGAATTTTTCGTGTATACACATCCAATTTCATACCACTAAACTAGCGCTTTCTTTCCTACATTTGCTGCATGTTACGCGCATTAGTCATTATACCTACATTCAACGAGATTGAAAATATCGAGAAGATGCTCAATACCGTTATGGCGTTGCCTGGCGGCTTCGAGGTCTTGGTCGTTGACGACGGCTCACCCGACGGAACAGCGGCGGCTGTTCGTCGCTTGATGGAGGTACACGGCGGACGAATTCATTTGGAAGAACGCACGGGTAAACTGGGCTTAGGTACCGCCTACATTCACGGTTTTAAATGGGCGCTAGCGCGTGAATATTCGCATGTCTTTGAGATGGATTGTGATTTTTCACACAACCCAGAGGATTTACCTAGACTTCTTGAGGCTTGTACAGAAGGCGCTGATGTGAGTATTGGCTCGCGTTACGTTCAGGGTGTAAATGTGGTCAATTGGCCCATGAGCAGAGTGCTGTTAAGTTATTTTGCTTCTGTCTATGTTCGATTCGTCACTGGCATGCCCATACAGGATGCAACGGCGGGCTTTAAATGCTACAAACGTGAAACCTTAGCGGGGATTGATTTTTCAAAAATTCACTTCGTTGGCTACGCCTTCCAGATTGAAATGAAATTCATTGCTTGGCGCAAAGGGCTCACCTTGAAGGAGGTCCCCGTGATTTTTACCGACCGTACAGAAGGGACTAGTAAAATGTCGAGTGGCATCATCAAAGAAGCCATCTTTGGTGTGATGAAATTGAAAATTTGGAGTTGGTTCACGAAACCTTAAAAAAACCCCTACCGAATACAATGTTAAAATCGTATCTCATTAAAAATGCCCGCATAGTCAATGAGGGTGAAGTCTTTGAAGGTGATTTACTCGTGGAAAACGGAAGAATCGCAAAAATTGACGGGTCCATTGGTCCAAAAAACGGGAACGTAACCATCATTGATGCGAACGGTAAATTTCTTTTGCCGGGAGTCATTGATGATCAGGTTCACTTTAGAGAGCCGGGGTTAACCCATAAGGGGGATATTTATTCTGAATCTCGTGCAGCGGTTGCCGGGGGTATAACCTCTTACATGGAGCAGCCGAACACAAAGCCAGCAGCCTTGACCATTGAGGAGTTAGAGAAGAAATATGCTCGTGCTTCGCAAGTATCATTAGCGAACTACAGCTTCAATATGGGTGCTTCGAACGACAACCTCGAAGAATTGAAAAAAGTTAGCAAGCGGGATGTTGCTGGAATTAAAATTTTCATGGGATCATCTACCGGTAATATGCTGGTAGACGAGCAGAAGACCTTGGAAGGTATATTTCAATTGGACCACCAATTGATTACGCATTGTGAAGATGAAGCAACGATCAAAGCGAATTTGGAGCGCGCAAAAGCTGAGTTCGGGGACAATATTCCCATGGCACAGCACCCGATCATTCGCAGTGAAGAGGCTTGTTACTTGAGCTCATCGACTGCGGTAAATCTTGCGAAAAAATACAACAGCCGATTACACATTTTTCACATCAGTACCGGAAAAGAGACGAAGCTGTTTTCCAACCGTAAGCCATTGGCAGAAAAGCGCATTACCGCTGAGGTTTGTGTACACCATTTGTGGTTTGATGATAGCCAGTACGCAAAAAAGGGCAGCCACATCAAATGGAATCCAGCAGTAAAGACTTCAGCTGACAGAGAGGCGCTCTGGAAAGCACTACTGGACGATCGTTTAGACGTGATTGCAACAGATCATGCACCGCACACCCTCGATGAGAAAGCAAATGCCTATTTGAACGCACCTTCTGGTGGTCCGTTGGTGCAACACGCGCTCCCTGCGATGATGGAACGGGTGCACGACGGAACCTTTACGATCGAAAAAATGGTAGAAAAGATGTGTCACAACCCGGCAATTTTGTTCCGAATGGAGGAGCGGGGCTTTTTACGCGAAGGATACCATGCAGATTTAGTATTGGTTGAGCCGAACCAGCCCTGGAACGTGAATAAGCAGAATATTTTGTACAAATGTGGTTGGTCCCCGTTTGAAGGAACGCTGTTCAAATCCAAAGTGACGCACACTTTTGTAGGTGGTCACCTTGCCTATAAAGAGGGTAAATTAGACGATAGCGTGTTGGGTACGCGTTTAGTATTTGATAGAGACTAAAACATGATGCGACTCGGGCACTATTTTGCAAGCGTACTATTCATCCTTTTCATAGGGTGCGCTTCTCCCGAGGTTCAGATCCCTGAAACTGTTTTGACACCAGAGCAGATGATGCCGATCATGGTTGATATTCACGTAATAGAGGGTGCGCGTAACGGTGCCATTATGTTGGGCGATACCAACGGTATCGAAGATTATTACGCGAAGGTCTATGAAAAGCATGGAATCACTGAAGACCAATTCAAATCCAGCTTTGCCTTTTACAGCGACAACCCAACGGTCTTCATACCTATCTATGAAGAAGTCTTGGATTCGCTAAAAGCAAACGGTGCGCTATTGGCTAAAAAAGGAGTTAAGATCGAGTATGAAGACTAGAACCGTACTTCTGCTATTCGCCTTTTTTACAAGCGCGGTAGTTGCCCAAGAAAAGCCAGGCCTCTACTTCACTTGCGCTGCTGCCGATCAGTATCCTGCACGTATTGCCTACGAAATATTGGATGCCAATGAACAACGACTTGCAGTGGGCTTTGCGGAAATCCAATCACCAGCTGATACTGCGTATGTTGAGGTGCAGTTGCCTGAACGCTTCATGGTACAGGTGTATGAAGATGCCAATCGCAATGATAAATTGGACCGTGGATTGTTTACGCAACCGCTCGAGCGCTACGACTTTAGTAATAAAGCGTGGGTATTCTTAGGCAAACCCGATCTAGCCGATGCGCTCGTACAGCGTCAAGGTGCTGCACATTACTTACATTTTGAACTTAAAGACGTTCTAGACTAGATTTTCTAGGAAGTCAACTACCAATGCTGAGAACGGTTCTCGAGCTTCTGCATGCACCCAGTGCCCTGCATTAGCAATGGTCTCGATGTGCGCAGCAGGGAAATGGTCTAAAATGGCATCTTCGTCTTCCGCTGCAATGTAGCCGCTTGCGCCGCCTGCGATGAATAAAGTGGG
The DNA here is from genome assembly GCA_003045825.1 of Bacteroidota bacterium. Classification (GTDB taxonomy): domain Bacteria; phylum Bacteroidota; class Bacteroidia; order Flavobacteriales; family Schleiferiaceae; genus UBA10364. Next base: position 20,448 of record PZPA01000005.1, on the reverse strand, counting down.
ACGATCAAAGTAGCCAAATTCCAAAGGTGTGCCTACTTCTTGTAGTTGATCTTCGAGGGCATCGAGATTGAATCGGAAGGCCAATTTTTCTTTAGTCACCCAATACAAGCTCTTCATAAAGAATTGGCGAATGCCCGCATTTTCAACACTTTTTGCAAGAACCGCATCTACTGCACCACGCGATTTAACAGTATCGAAATTTACAGACTTCATCGCATTTATATAGCCCTGATGGTGAATGGGATAAGCCTTTGGTGCAATATCTACAACCACTAATGCCCGTACCCGTTCAGGACGACTCACGGCAAAGTGCATGGCCGTTTTTCCACCCATGCTGTGGCCTAATATCACAGCGGTTTTCAATCCTTTTGCATCCATATAGGCCTCTAGATCCGATGCCATTACATCGTAATTATGAACGGTGTGATGCGGCGACCTGCCGTGGTTGCGTTGGTCAACCGCGTGCACTTCCCAGCCCATTTCAGCCCAGTTTTTTGCATGCGTCACCCAATTATCCCCCATGCCAAACAATCCGTGAAGGATGATTAGCGGTGCACCATCGCCGTAGACTTTGGAAAATAGCGGTACTACTTCCATGCTGCAGGATTCAGACAATTTCGGTATTGTTGAATGGTATTGTGAAGACCTAAATAAAGCGCATCTGAAATCAATGCGTGTCCAATGCTTACCTCATCTAAGTTTCCGTGGAGCTTTTGGGCGAAAAAGCTGAGGTTCTCTAAGCTAAGATCATGACCTGCATTCACTCCCAGGCCAATACTTTTCGCAAAGGCAGCGCTACTTACAAAAGGCGCAACGGCGGCATCTCTATCGTGCAAATAGCCTGTTGCATAGGCTTCGGTATACAATTCTATACGATCTGTACCCGTAGCTTTTGCCGCTGCAATTTGTTCGTGATCCGTTTCAATAAATATGGACGTACGAATACCGGCATCTTTAAAAGTTGCGATCACCTTTGTCAGGAGATCTTTGTGCCCAATGGCATCCCATCCTGCATTTGAAGTCAAAACACCGGGAGGGTCTGGAACAAGCGTAACTTGTGCGGGACGATTCGCAAGCACAAGTGCCATAAATTCTTCATTGGGATACCCTTCGATGTTGAACTCCGTGGTTACCGCAGGGGCCAACTCCGCAACATCACTGTAGCGTATGTGGCGCTGATCAGGTCTAGGGTGAACCGTAATACCCTCCGCTCCAAACTGCTCGCAATCGAGAGCGACTTTTAGGACATTAGGTACGTCCCCGCCACGTGCATTGCGAAGGGTGGCAATCTTATTGATATTTACGCTAAGTTTTGTGTGATCGTTCATGGGGGCAAAGCTAAAGAAAAGGGCTATGTTTGTTATGAAATGTTACAAGAAACACTACATACCGAACCCATCAAGGGGATTCTTCCTGAGACAACAGTGGCTGAGGCTTTGGAGTTCATGGACGATCTCAAAATTAGCCACCTGCCCTTAGTAACGAAGGACGGTTTGTATGCCGGTCTATTGAGTGAAGACGCGTTGTACGAATCTGAAGACGATACGCAGCCTGCCAAAAGCACTTTACGGCAAGGGTTTTTTCCTCATGTGAGAGAAGGCGCACACTTCTTTGAGGTCATGGAAGTATGCACCCAGCACCGCATCACGTTGGTGCCGGTTGTCAACACTGCTGGACGTTACATCAACTCTTTTTTGTTATCAGACATCCTGGAATTTTTCCGAGCAACGCCTACATTGCTTCAAACCGGTGCAATCCTTGTAGTGAGTATTGCTGCGGAACAGTACAGTTTGGTGGAAATTGCCCATGCTGTCGAGCACAATGATGCTAAACTTTTGGGTCTTTGGATGACGCATAAAGCCGTCGAAACATCGTTGCAGTTGACGTTAAAGCTAAATTTAGAGCATACTGCACCTATTATCAAGAGTTTACAGCGCTATGGGTACGAAATAGAAGGTATCTTTGGCGATGAATCGTACGACGCAGATTACCGCGAACGATACGACCATTTAATGAACTATTTGAAGTACTCATGAGAATAGCACTCTACGGACGCACGCCAAAGCCCGCAAACCTTCCCTACCTGGAGGTTGTGTTGGAGAAATTGGTCGAGGAAGGTGCAGACTTCGCTGTTTATCATACGTTAGTTGGCGCTTGCGATGAGATCAAAGCAGAGGAGTTTCCTGAAATGCATTTCTCCACGTTTTCGGACGAAGAAGAATTGGAAAATTTTGATCCTCATTTCCTCATTTCCTTGGGCGGTGACGGTACCATTCTCGATGCGACGGTGTTGATTCAAAATAAAGATATTCCTATCCTGGGTATCAACATGGGCCGATTAGGGTTTCTTGCGAACGTCGCAAAAAGCAATATAGAAACATCTTTAGATGCACTCTTTAGCGGCAGATTTCAACTGGACTACCGCACCCTGCTGCAGGTACGCACATCCTGTAACCGCGTTGTCAAGCCTAATTTTGCCTTGAATGAAATTACTATCGCTCGAAAGGAAACCACAAGCATGATCACCGTGCATACGTATTTAAATGGCGCGTATTTAAACAGCTACTGGGCAGACGGTTTGATTGTGAGCACACCAACAGGTTCTACGGGCTACAGTTTAAGCTGTGGCGGGCCCATTATTATGCCGAACAGTGAAAATTTTGCACTTACACCTATTGCCCCGCACAATTTGACTATGCGTCCCTTCGTTATATCTGACAACAATACCCTTCGCCTACGCGTAGAAAGTCGAGAAAACGAATTTTTAACTTCACTAGACAGTCGAATTCACAGTTTTGATACGACTACGGAGCTCTTCATTCAAAAGGCAGACTTTCGTATCGCATTGGTACAAACGGAACTTCAAGATTTCCCGTCCACCCTCCGGAATAAATTGAGTTGGGGGTTGGATTACAGAAATTAATACATGAAAAAGGCACTCCTATACTTCCTGCTTATTTGCAGTTCTTTCCTACATGCCCAATTTTATGAGCTCGGTTTAGGCGGTTCTGGAACATTGTTTCATGGCGATGTTGGCGCCGTGGGAACTAACGCTCAGGGGATCTACGGCTTCGTGCCCAACCAACCTGCAGCTCAGCTCACTATTCGTCGTCAATACAATTGGCACTGGAGCACGCGAATGAATTATTACCGCGGCTATGTAGGCGCTTCTGATGCCTGGGCAAAGGACGATTTTAAATTAAATCGTGACATTGCCTTCCGCACAGAGCTCTCGGAATTCAGCTACATGACCGAATTTAATTTCTGGCCTTATGGAACAGGTACGAAATTCAAACGGTCCTTTTATGTATTTGGTGGACTGGGCTTGACTTTTTACAATCCGCAGGGTTTTTATCAGGACGAATGGCACAACCTTCGTGAATTAGGGACAGAGGGGCAGCAGACGGATTTGAGTGACCAATTGTTTTACGGTAATGCGACCCTCACTGTACCCTTTGGCATGGGCTACCGCCAGAGTTTAGGACGCGATTTCAGTATGACAGCAGAAATAGGTTGGCGTCGTTACGGGACAGATTACATGGACGATACTAGCGGCGACTTTGTTGATGCAGCAGCCCTAGAGGAAGAAAGAAATGCGGTTGCCGCGTACTTTTCTAACCCCGGAAATGTTACTTATTCAAATGGATTGTCCAGAGGGACTGCTGAACAGCGAGATTGGACTATTTTTGCCGGACTAACCATTTTTTACAACCTAAGCCCTAGAGATGAACGCTGCAGTGGATTCTAAAGTTTTTAAAGCCAATCGTCTAAAGGCGGGCTTAGACCCGAAGCACATGCCGGAGCATATTGCTGTCATTATGGACGGCAACGGTCGCTGGGCGAAGCAGCAGGGCTTTATGTCGCGTGTACGCGGTCACGAAGTAGGGGTCGAGGCATTGCGAAAAATCACCACCGCTTCAGCGGAATTAGGCTTGAACTACCTTACGGTATATGCCTTCTCTACCGAAAATTGGAACCGACCAAAGGCGGAGGTAGATGCGTTAATGAATATCCTGATGTCCGCCCTAGAAAAGGAATTACCTACATTAATGGACAATAACGTTCGCCTCTGTTCCATTGGCAATCTAGACACCTTACCCCCAAAAGCAAATAAAAAGTTAATGTCTGTAATTCAGGCTACGGCAAAGAATGATGGATTAACTTTGACGCTTGCTTTGAGTTACGGCTCACAGGATGAAATGGTGCAAGCCATACGTAAGATTGCTCAAAAAGTAGCTGAAGGAAGTATAGATCCTGCAGATATAACAGAAGCGTCTGTAGAACAGTATTTGTTTACGGCGGGAATGCCGCATCCAGATCTAATGATCAGGACAAGCGGTGAGCAACGAATCAGCAACTATTTGTTATGGCAATTGGCCTACGCAGAGTTGTATTTCACCCCTGTTTTATGGCCCGATTTCGACGCATCCGGTTTGTACGATGCAATCGCAGCTTTTCAAAAACGCGAGCGCAGGTTTGGACAAACCTCAGAACAGTTAACGTCATTATAAAGACATGAAGAATACCCTTTGGGCACTTTTACTCACTCTCGTTTCTTTTACGACCACGGCGCAAGTGGTTCAAAACGGTGATTTTGGCCTCATTCCAGGAATTGATTACGAGGTCGCCGGAATTACGGTAAGCGGCGCACAGGATTTAGATCCAAATGTGGTGATTATGTTGACCAACATTCGTGTTGGCGATAACATCCAGTTCCCAGACCCTAAGATTTCAGACGCTATTCGTACGCTATGGCGCCAGCAACTTTTTGAGAACATTACCTTCAGTGTGGTGAACAAGAGTGGGCGTAAAGTATATCTCGACATTCGCTTACAGGAATTGCCGAAAATGAGTAAATACTTCATTACGGGCGTTAAAAAGTCTTGGAAAGACGACATCCGTGAAGAGTTGGATTTGCGCGCTGGAAAAGTAGTGAACGAGAACTTGGTGGTGATGAGCCGCAATAAAATTCAATCCTATTTCCGTGAAAAAGGATATCTCAACGCAACGGTCGATATTACCCAAGAACGCGATTCTTCTTTCAACAACGCGGTTATTCTAGGATTCCGAGTAAAGCCTGGTTCGCGTGTTAAAATTGGTGAAATCGTCTTTGTTGGAAATGAATCGGTCTCGGACAAGGTGCTCCTAAAAGCAATGAAGAACACCAAGATGAAGGGTAAGGCAATCTTTAAGGTGTCGAAACTTCGGAAAAAAGAATACAGCGAAGACATGCGTGCTTTGGTGGCGAAATACAACAGTATGGGCTACCGTGATGCCCGTATCATTCGCGATACAAATTACCGCATTGATGAGGAACTCATCAACATTGAAATAACGCTTGAAGAGGGCCGCAAGTATTACTTTGGAGACATCACGTTCGTTGGGAACACGAAATACGATACGCCCTTGTTACGTAGCATTCTCAAGATCAATCGCGGCGATATTTACGACAGTCAGCATTTGAACGAACGGGTTAGTTTTGATCCAAACGGAAACGATGTCGCGTCCATTTATTTGAACAATGGTTACCTCTTCTCACAGGTTGTACCGATAGAAAAAAACGTTCAGAACGACACGATTGATGTGGAAGTTCGGATTCAAGAAGGTCGTCAGGCGACCATTCGCAAGGTGAGCATCACCGGTAACGAGCGCACGAACGATCACGTCATTTACCGCGAGGTGAGAACACGACCTGGGGATCTGTTTTCAAAGGCAATGATTCAGCGTACCATTCGTGAATTGTCGCAATTGGGGTATTTCGATCAAACACAGATTGGTGTAAATCCAGTGCCTGACCCACAAACAGGAACGGTAGATCTTGAATATACGGTAGTTGAAAAATCGACCTCTCAGCTTGAATTACAAGGTGGGTGGGGTGCCAACCGTGTGGTCGGTACGCTTGGTTTGAACTTCAACAATTTCTCAGCGAAAAACGTAGGTAATAAGCGTGCTTGGCAGCCCCTTCCTACCGGTGATGGACAGACTATTAATATTCGTGCGCAGTCGAACGGATTGTATTTCCAGAGCTACAATGCCTCTTTTACGGAACCTTGGTTGGGTGGAAAGAAGCCGAACAGCTTTACTGGAACCATTTACCACAACGTTCAGAGCAACGGGGTTCAAGCAAGTGATCCCAACCGTCAGAGTTTATTAATTACGGGTATTAACTTTGGTTTGGGCCAACGTTTGAAGTGGCCGGACGATTATTTCACCTTGTACCAAGGATTGGAATTCCGTCGCTTTAATTTGAACAACTTCCCGACTGGGTTCTTGAATTACAACAAGGGGATTTCAAACAATGTGAATTATAAATTTACGTTGGGACGTAACAATACGGATGTGCCTATATTCCCGACACGCGGTTCTCAAATCAGTTTCGCTGCAGAATTGACCCCGCCGTTCAGCCTATTGCGTGACGACATTGATTACAAAAGCCTTTCTTCGGAGGAGCGGTTTAAATTAGTAGAATACCACAAATGGAAATTGAATGCGGATTGGTTCGCACCGATCACTTCGAAGTTTGTCATTCGCACTCACGGGGAATTTGGTTATCTAGGCAGCTACAACAAGGACTTAGGTTTGCCGCCGTTTGAGCGCTTCTATGTAGGTGGGGACGGATTGGCCAATTTTGTCATCGACGGTCGTGAAATCATAGGTCTTCGTGGCTACACCAACAACTCCATTACTCCAGGTGGTGGTGGTGCACTCTACAACAAATACGTCTTTGAAATGCGCTACATCATTGCCAACAATCCGTCGGCGCAAGTTTTCCCTCTGATTTTCATGGAAGGTGGAAATAACTACGATAATTTCTGGGACTACCGTGCGTTTAATTTGAAACGTAGTGCCGGTGCCGGTTTGCGCATTTACATGCCTATGTTTGGATTGATGGGAGTGGATGTTGCTTACGGATTTGACCCTGAGCCAAATGGCGCAACGGCAAGCGGTTGGCAGACGCATTTCATCATTGGACAACAGTTCTAATTGAAGTACCTTCAAGCCGTGAGAAAAATAGGATTATTACTTGCTGTACTCTTTTCAACTTCGCTTCTCGCACAGCGTTATGGTGTTGTTGATACCGATTACATCTTGAAGAATCTACCTGAATATGCCCAGGCAAAAGCCCAGGTAGACCAGTTGAGTACGCAATGGGCCGGTGAGGTTAGTGCGTTGCAAAGTGATCTACAGAGCTTAAAAGATGCCTTGGCGGCAGAGCAAATATTGCTTTCACCAGAAAAATTAGAAAAACGCGAAGCAGCTATTGTGCAGAAAGCTGAAGAAGTGCTTGCTTTGCAACAGAAATATTTTGGACCGGAAGGCATGCTTTTTGAAAAGCGTACGCAGCTGGTTCAGCCCATTCAGGACAAGGTTTTTGGTGCGGTTCAGGCATTGGCCCAGAAGCGTAAATTGGAACTGGTCCTGGATAAAAGTGCTCAAAGTGGTGTACTCTTCGTTGAAAAGGAGAAGGACTACAGTGAGGAAGTTTTGAATAGTTTAAAGAAATAAATCAACAGAAAATGAAAAGAGTATTACTCGCCATCGCCTTGACCTTAGGCTTCGCAGGAACCACAGTTGCCCAGCAAAAAGTAGGTCACATTAATGTAGACGAATTGATCTCCGTAATGCCGGAATACAAGGCTGCAGAAGCTGAAATTCAGAAATATGCGGGCCAATTGGAAAGCGATGCTACCGCCATGCAGGAAGAGTACATGACGAAATTGCAAAATGCTCAAGCCAATATGGATACTTGGACAGAATTGCGCCTTCAGAAGGAAAATGAGGAGTTGCAGACCATGGGTCAGCGTATCCAGCAGTTCAACCAAAGTGCGCAGCAAGAGCTACAGCGCAAGCAAATGGACTTGATGTTGCCTATTAGTGAAAAAGCACAAGCTGCAGTTGAAAAAGTAGCTTCAGCGAACGGTTTTACTTACATCCTTGACGCTTCTGCCTCAAAAGCAGTAGTGATTTACCTTGACGGTGGTGAGGATATCCTTCCGTTGGTGAAAGCGGAGTTGGGCATAAACTAGGCTGAACGAAATTTTTTTAAAGCCCCCCGCGAGCGCAGCTCGCGGGGGGCTTTTTATTTGGTATTTTGCGTGCTGTGAAGAAGCAACGCAAAATAGGGTTATTTGACAGCGGCTTGGGCGGACTTACAGTGCTCCGTGCACTGGAAGAAAAATTGCCTCAGGTAGATAAGGTGTACTATGGTGATACTTTGCACCTGCCGTACGGTGATAAAAGTGACGAAGCTATTGGAGCTTTCAGTCGAGAGATTGTGGGCTTCTTAGCCGCTGAAGGTTGTGATGTGATTGTTATTGCTTGTAACAGCGCGAGTGCTGCGGCAGGTACGATGCTCGAAGAATCCTTTCCAGATTTGACCTTTATCAATGTGATTGATCCCGTTGTTGCGTCATTAGCGCAAGGGCCTCAGCGCAAGACGGCCTTATTAGGTACACGCGCAACGGTTCGCAGCGGCGCCTATACCAAGCGCTTAGACGCTTTGAGGGTAGCTCATGAATTGATTGCGTTACCCACGCCATTGCTGGTGCCGTTAATTGAAGACGGCTTTTTGGGTACGGGGATTGAAATAAGTGTACTTGAACACTATTTGAACGACCCTACACTCGAAGGTATTGAAGCTATAGTTCCAGGTTGTACGCATTACCCGCTTTTGCGCGAGGCGGCAGCGAAATTACGCCCCGGTGTGGATTGGATTGATGCACCCGCTATAGTGGCAGAAGCCGTCGTTACGGCCTGTGGTGCTGCTATTGAAGGATCGGGGACCACGACTTATTATTTAAGCGATGCAACACCCAGTTTCCTAGCATTGGCATCGAGCACTTTCGGTATTACGGCACACTGGGATAAAAAAGTGCTTTAGCCCTTACGCTCTCCATACCGGTACATCCAAGAACTGATGGTTGAGACGAGCAAACTGAACAGAATTGCCGTCCACACGCTTGCGACTTCTAGACCATCGATCCATTGGTCTGCTACCCCAATAATAATAGCATTGATCACCAATAAGAAGAGTCCCAAACTCATAAACGTGAGGGGTATGGTGATGATGATCAGCAGTGGTTTCAAAGTAGCGTTTAGAAGACCTAGAATGATGGCGACGCCAACGGCGGTCGAAAAACTACTTATGCTGACACCGGGAAGTATCCAATCGGCCAAGAAAACGGCGATGGAGCTCACAACAAGTCTAGAAAGAAGTCCAGGTTTTTGTCTCATGTTCGGTATATTCACTTTTTCGAAAAGTACATAAAATGAGAAGAATGAAGAACCGCTTTTTCGTAGCATTTTTAGCATCAGCCACCTTTTTTAGTTGCCAGCCCTCCACGGTTGTTGATTCAACGACTGTAGAACGACCGACAATGATTGGGGATACGACGCTTCGTGCGGAACTGTTCGTAGATCCACACAGCTTTAGTTCGCCAGAGGCGACAGTAACCCATTTGGAGTGGGATGCTGAGGTAGATTTTGATGCCCAAGAGATTCATGCGACGGCGGTTTGGACGTTATCCGAAGCCCACGGGGATCAGGTGGTTTTTGATACAAAAGCACTTCAGATTGAATCGGTCCTATTGGACGGACAAGAAGCACAATGGAGCTTTGGGGCGGAAGACGATTTGTTGGGTTCTGCTTTGATCGTTTATGACCTTAGTCCGGCTTCCAAAGAGGTAAGTATTACCTATTCTACGACAGAAGGTGCGGAAGCGGTGCAGTGGTTTCCTGCA
>PZPA01000005.1:0-10698 GCA_003045825.1 Bacteroidota bacterium | reverse complement strand
TCCTGCAGCATTGACCCAAGGAGGGCGTATGCCGTTTTTATTTACACAGAGCCAAGCTATTTTGGCACGAACGTGGATTCCATGTCAAGACCGTCCTGGCGTTCGCTTTACCTATAATGCAAAAGTAAAAGTGCCGGAGGGTATGCTGGCTTTGATGAGCGCCTCGAACCCTACTCAGAAATCTGCAACTGGCGACTATGAATTTACTATGCCCCAGCCTATCCCTAGTTATCTCTTGGCTTTAGGTGCTGGTGATCTTGAGTTTATTGCCCTAGGAGAACGCTCAGGCGTATATGCGGAGCCAGAGATGGTGCGCAATGCAGCTTTCGAGTTTGGTCAGACCGAGAAGATGATTGAAAAGGCGGAAGAGCTCTACGGGCCGTATTACTGGGGCCGCTATGATATGCTGGTACTGCCGCCAAGCTTTCCTTTCGGAGGAATGGAAAATCCACGGTTGACGTTTCTCACCCCGACGGTTATCGTAGGTGATTTGAGTTTGGTTAGTTTGATTGCCCATGAATTGGCCCATAGCTGGAGTGGAAATTTGGTTACGAACGGCACGTGGAACGACTTCTGGTTAAATGAAGGATTCACCGTTTACTTTGAAATGCGCATTATGGAGCGCGTTTACGGACCAGACTTTGCCGACATGTTGGTTGCGTTGAGTTATGACGATCTCCAAAAAGAATTGGCGGAGATGTTGGAGAATGACCCTGAAGCGACCATCCTGAAGCAGAATCTCGCGGGGAAAAATCCTGACGATGGGGTGAACGCCATCGCCTACGATAAAGGTTTTCATTTCTTAAAATTGTGCGAGCAGACCGTGGGAAGAGAAACTTGGGATGGGTTTATTAAAGGCTATTTCGAGAAGTATAGATTCAAAACCATGGTTACGGAGCAGTTTTTACAAGAATTGGCGCAGCTTCTCACGCAAGACCAATGGGATGCGATCGGAGTGGACCAGTGGGTGTATGGAAAAGGACTTCCTGTGAATTGTCCCTTCCCGGCCTCCAACAGATTTTTCATTGTAGACGAAGCCGTAAAAATGATGTTGAGCACGGCGCCTGAAGCACCTGATGCAAAACAGATGTGCTATACAGAATTTGAAACCACTAAATTCTGGTCGACCCACGAGTGGTTGCGCTACATACGTGGCCTAGAAGCTGGTGGAGCAACGGTGGGTCATTATGCATTAGCCGACGAGAATTACGGGTTCAGCGGGAGTCCAAACCCTGAGATTGTAGCAGCCTGGTTCTCTGCTATTTTAAGGACCAGCTACGAAGGATATGACCCTTCGATTTATGCGAAGACAGTAACGGAATTTTTAACGAAGGTTGGACGGAGAAAATTCATTGTTCCTATGTATGCAAGTATGCTCGAGGGCGATGAAAAACGTCAAGCTTGGGCCAAGGAGATTTATTCGAAGGCTCGTCCTTCCTATCACCCGCTTTCCCAAGGAACTCTTGATGCGCTTTTTGATTCGTATGAATAGGTTGTAATCTCAGGCTTTCGGACGGGAGAAGCTCATCCATAGCATCTCCATCGAAATAACTTAGGAACGAATCTCTGGCGTTAAGTGGACTTTAAGACTATCCTGTTCCGGCCAGAGCAATTCGAATGTTCCTGTGCCTGGCGTAGGCTTTTGGTCTTCTTCATCGGGCTTTTTGAACATATTTTTCAAGTCTTCCCGCTCCTGTTTAAGTGCATCTTTAAAACTTTTGTTGATGCGCGCCCGGTCTAGACTAATACAAACATCATCAAGATTACAACCCACAATAAGGCGAACATAGGGTTGGTTTTCGTTTTCCGCTTCACCGATCCAATTCCCTAAGTCTCTATTTGAATTCTTGCCGCGCATGGCAAGGTCCTTTAAACCGATACGAACGCTGTACCGTATATCATCGCTTTCCAAATTCTGCCAGCCGTTCACCCATAGATTCATCGCGCTATTCTTTACCTCCATTTCTGGGAGCAGTAAGGTATCGCCATGCACTCGAAAGCTTGAAGAGAGGTATGGAAAGTCTATCTTGTCCAATTCGCCTTGGTCGATGAACGCACTCAACTCCTGTAATGGGGCATAATGCTGCAAAGTTCCATTCCGAATTTCACCTTTTCCGCGGATATCTGTTTTAGTACTGTGTTGCTCCCATTCACTGTCAAAAGCTAGAGAAACGGTGGCAGTAGCACTGGCCTCACCGAGCAAATTGGAGGCATCTAAATCCTCAATGTCAAAACTGTTGAAACTGGCGAGTAATTGATCCAATTCAATGGACTGCACGAATAAATCTCCTTTAAACACGTTATCTGAACCGTCTTCATACAGGGCCCAATTTCCACCCAAAGTTCCGTCACAACCGTCGATGCGCATGGCATCTCCCATTATCCAGCTCCCCCGATTATAGACCGTGCCCACAAGATTGGCGCCGTTGAAATCACCCAGCTTAACACGGTCGACTTTTACCGAAACGGAATAATCGAAACTGGTTTCTTCGTCGGATTCTTCGTCCTCGAATTCCCAGTAGAGGAGTGGGTCAATTGAAATGGCCGGGCTTTCCAAGCTTAAAACAACCTTTGGATAGCCGTTGGTCTCAAGTGCGTTATAAATGGTACCTGTGACTTCGGCGGTATTTTCGCCACTTTGCAGCAAACACCGATCAATCTCCACATTGCGTCCGTCGATACTTAATTCCGCTTCTACCTTTTCAAATGAAATGTTGCTGCCGGCTAAGGCAAAGGAGCCTTCAAACAAGGAAATATCTCCTTTGAAAATGGGATTGCCTAGCGGTGATAAATCTTCCCAGGAATGGAAGCGTTGGGTGAGTGAAATGTTTTCGCCTTTCCAAAAGCCCATTGGATTAATGAGTAAATCGGTCTCAATGAATTCAAACAACTCACTAAGGTTTGATCCGCCTTCTAGATTTGTGTAGAGGGTAGGAGATTCGCCTTTTAATTCCAAGGCACCGGTAACTTTACCTGTTTTCGTCTCAAGAGAAAGTGCAGGTATACTGAGCTCAGGTACCGTGCCCCAGCGCCAAACCCCACTGCAAGAGAGCTTTGGTATAGCAATACCGTTATAATTAAGGGTTGTGTTTTTGGTGTCAAAATTCACCACCCATTGCTCCCAAGTGCCTTCCCAACTCCAATTTGCACGCAAGCCGTTTAGTTTAATGTCTTCTGGAATTTCGAATAATGGAACATAGTTAAGTCCATTAGGAATGTCCATTTGTACGGAGCTAATGCGCCCGCCATCTTGGTTTAAATCAAGGGAAACGGGGGTACCGTCGAGGGTAAGTCCACTGGTAGAAAGGGTCCAATTCTCGTCAATGGTAAGTGCCGCTTTTCCTCGCAATGGTGCGTCTGCCAGGAATACATCGCCTTCAATCGTGGCGTAGGTAGCGGATAAATCTGCACTCAGCGATAATTGGGTAGTGTGGCCAACAACTCCGGAAACCTCTAGGTAGTTGATGTTGCTGCTGTAAGTAGAGTTTTCTACGCGATCGTCATAGGTGATGCCGACGGCATTGGCCTCCAGGTACTGCAGCGTGAGGTCTGAATTTGACGAATCTGTGCTATTGAGCAAGTCCCAATTATCGCCTAGTTTCGAATGAATCAAATGAATTTCTCCCGTGCTTACGGCCAATTCTTCGATAGTGTAGGTGCCGCGAAGCACTTCGAGAACATTCATGCCTAGACCCACTTCCTGAGCCGCTATCAGTGGATGTTTTCCGCCAAAGGGGTCCTCAATTTGGACCTGATTAAGGACGATACGAATGCGCGGGAATCCAGAAAACAGATCTAATTCTATGGTGCTAACAGCAACCGGTGCTTTGAGCCGTTCATTCAGCTTAGCGACACCGCCTGCGATGATCTTATCTTGATTGTAGAAAAGATAACCTGCACCCCCTGCCCCCAAGAGCATAAGGATGAGCGCGAAATATCCTATGAAAATCAGCGCTCGCTTCACGGGCTATCTGGTTTTTAGAAAATCAATTTCTTTAGGGTCTAGAAAGCGCCACTGACCGCGACTAAGATTTTTCTTGGTAAGTCCCGCATAGGAAACGCGGTCCATTTTTTCAATGGTATAGCCAAACTTATCGAAGATGCGTTGCACAATGCGGTGCTTTCCACTATGTAAACGTAAACCCACCTCACGTTTCGTACGTTCGTCGATGAATTTAATTTCTTCGACCTCTATTTTGCCGTCCTCGAGCTCAATCCCCTTTGCAATTGCAGTAAGGTCAGATTTTTGGAGCGGCTTATCAAGAACGACACTAATAATTTGGGCGGCACCGGATTTAGGATGCGCCATTTTCTTCGCTAGATCAACATCGTTGGTGAATAGTAAAACGCCTGTACTTGTGCGATCCATACTTCCGATAGGGTACAAACGTTCTCGGCACGCGTTTCCAACCAGTTCCTCCACTGTTTTCTTGGCCTTCTTGTCTGTGATAGAGGTGATGAATCCTTTAGGTTTATTGAGAACGAGGTACTTCTTTTTTTCACTTTTAATGAGTGAACCGTTGTACTTAACAACGTCGGTGCGCTGAACTTTATACCCCATCGTACTGACCACTTTACCGTTGACCTCCACAAGGCCAGCAGCGATCAGGTCGTCAGCTTCGCGACGGTTACAAATGCCTGCATGTGAAAGAAAACGATTCAAGCGCATTTCCCCGCTTGTACTGGCGATATCTTCAGCACTACGACGTTTGACACGTTTAAAGTTTGCAGCACCCCCTTTAAATTCTTTTTTGCCAGCGCCAGCACGGTCATCGTTATCAAACGAACGCGGTCCTCTGCTTCCCTCTGCAAATCGGTTGGTTGTGCCCGCTTTTTTAGGGCCTCTATTATTGGAACGACTGTTACGCATGGCGTGCTTTTTTTTGCAAAGGTAGTCGGTCTTGCTTCAGCACAGGCAGTTAGCTCCAACTTTAGTTAACAGCGAGGGGGATTATTTCGGCTTTTGAGCCATTGCCTTGATAGGCAATAAGGAGTAATTTAATTTCAGTGCATCGAAATGTACCAACAAGGCGCACGCCGGCCTGCAACAATCGTTGGCATTGCCGTTCGCTTACCCAATTTTCATAGTCATTTACGGGTGCAGACCGGTATTTTACTTCCACGATGTACAAGCAAGAGTCGAGCTGCGTGACGATATCAATTTGGGAATGTCCCGCGCGGTAATTCTGATAATGCACAGTGTGTCCCATCGTCTTTAAGAGATAGGCGGCTTTTTCTTCGTAGAATGTATAGGTTTTCATCCCAATAAATTGGTCAACGTGGATGACGATTCCAAGTCATGTGAAAAACTTAAAGTTTTACACAATGGGATGGCAAACTAGCGGGACTTCGTTAAGAGCACGGCCGGCAATTTGAATTAGACGGCCTGAAGAATTATGGGCCAATTCTCTTTTCCATGCCCAATAATCGGGTGCTCATGCACGGGCACGCCCTCGGCTTCAAAGTGTTTTCTCAAGGAATGCTGCACGTCGGGACCCCATGGAATGTCGTGGTCGTGTATGTCCGAAAATTCGCCCAACACCACAGCACGTAATCTATCAAATGCGCCCCTGCGTCGCAGTGCCAAAAGCATGCGGTCGAGGTGGTAGTGGTATTCGTCTAAATCCTCAATGATGAGCACGCAGTCGTCCAAATTTGGCAGACTTGGGGTGCCTAAAATACTGGAGATAACGCTGAGGTTGCCGGCAATGATTTGGCCGTGTACCTCCTTAGGCAAGGCACAATGCAGTGCATCTTCCTTACCGCGAAGCACATCAAACGTGGCAGTGAGTGCGTCGGGATGGGTGATGGAAAAACTTATGGGCATGGGGGCGTGGAGCGTTGCAATGCCTTTTTGGATTCCGTGACAGAGGAAGGTTGTAAAATCGGAAAAACCGATCAGCCATTTGGGCTGGGCAACCAATGCGCCCCAGTCAACTAAATCGACAATTTCTGCACTCCCGTAGCCTCCTCTGATGTTCCATATGGCCTTGATGTCCGGATTATGGATGAGTGCATTAAAGTGCTGTACGCGTTCAGCAACAGTGCCAGCAACTTGATGCTGCTGCACAGAAATATCCGGTGAATAGTAACACTGAAACCCTTCTGCTTCTATCACGCGTTTCGCAATAGCGAGCGATTCAGTAGTGGCGAATCGGGCCGTAGCGCTAATCCCAATAGTATCTCCGGGCTGTAAAAAACTGGGTACGGTTTGTTTCATTAGCCGAAAAATACCCAATAAAAGCGCATTATCTTCGCTGTACGCTTCAAACGTTTCAAAAAAGCATGAGTTCGAACAAAAAAATCATGGTTACTGCGGCATTGCCGTATGCCAATGGCCCCATTCACATAGGTCACCTCGCGGGGTGCTACCTTCCTTCAGACATCTATGTGAGGTATCTACGAATGCGGGGGCGCGATGTGAAATTTGTTTGTGGCTCGGATGAACACGGTGTACCCATTACGATCAAGGCAAAAAAAGAAGGAATTACACCTCAAGATGTGGTAGATCGGTATCATGGAATGATGAAGGCTGCCTTTGAAGAATTTGGAATTTCCTTTGACCATTACAGCCGGACGTCGAGCAAGCAGCACCACAAAAACGCGCAAGAATTCTTCACAAACCTCATGGAGAAGGGTGCCCTTGTGGCAAAAGAAACGCAACAATATTTTGATCCAGAAGCCGGCCAATTTTTAGCGGATCGCTACATCACAGGCGAATGCCCTAAATGTCGCGCCGCTGATGCTTACGGTGATCAATGCGAGAGTTGTGGTACGTCGTTGAATGCGACGGATTTGATCGCACCTAAATCTGCTTTGAGTGGCGCTGTTCCTGAATTGCGTAACACGACCAATTGGTTCTTACCGTTAGACGAATTATCCGACGATTTACGCCACTTTTTGGAAAGCCGTGAGGGTTGGAAACCCAACGTAATGGGGCAGTGCATGAGTTGGTTGAACGCCGGCGATGGCTTGCAACCGCGTGCAATGACCCGCGATTTAGATTGGGGCGTACCGGTGCCTGTGGAAGGCGCTGAAGGTAAAGTGATGTATGTTTGGTTCGATGCACCCATAGGCTATATCAGTGCTACTCAGGAACTGCTTCCAGAGACTTGGGAGGAGTATTGGAAAGGCGACAATGCGGAAATCATCCACTTTATAGGTAAAGACAACATAGTATTCCATTGTATTATTTTTCCCGCCATGCTCCAGCAACATGGCGAATATGCGATGCCCACTGCGGTGCCTGCAAATGAATTTTTGAACCTCGAAGGTCGAAAATTGAGTACCTCAAAGAATTGGGCCGTTTGGTTGCACGAGTATTTACAAGATTTCCCTGGACAGCAGGATGTCTTGCGTTATGCCTTGACAGCAACCATGCCGGAAACAAAAGACAACGACTTCACGTGGGCCGATTTTCAAACGCGGAACAACAGCGAACTAGTCGCGGGCCTCGGAAATTTTGTGAACCGTGTCATGGTACTCACCCACAAATATTTTGAAGGTGTCGTTCAGAATCCCGGTACACTGACCGATGCTGATCATGACGCATTGGCGGCAATGACCCAATGCGGTCGCAGAATAGCAAAATCATTGGACGCCTTTAAATTCCGTGATGCGTTAAACGAAGCCATGAATGTGGCGAGAATAGGCAATAAGTACCTTCAAGAACAAGAGCCGTGGAAGGTATATAAGCACGATCCGGCACGCGCAGGTGCTGCTTTGTATGTTGCGACCCAAATTATGGGTATCGCTTCCATTGTATTTGAACCGTTTCTCCCAACCACTGCCTCTAAATTGCGTGGTATGCTCAACCAGAACGGTATTCCAACGTGGGAGCAGTCAAACGAAGAAATGATTGTTCCTGCGGGAACACAATTAGGCGAAAGCGCCTTGTTATTTTCAAAAATTGAAGACGAACAAGTTGAAGCGCAGCGTCAGAAGCTGCAAGCAACGGATGCGGCTAATGCAGCGGTTAACGCACCTTCAACTACAGCAAAGAAACATATGCCACAGAAAGACGATATTTCTTTTGACCAATTCATGTCGATGGACCTTAGAGTGGGCACCATTCTCGAAGCAGAACGTGTCCCTAAGGCGGATCGTTTATTGAAACTTTTAGTAGATACAGGATTAGATCAACGTACCATCGTATCGGGAATCGCGGAGCACTTCAGCCCAGAAGAAATGGTGGGTAAAAAAGTAACGGTATTAATGAACCTACCGCCGCGCAAGATAAGAGGTGTTGAAAGTCAAGGCATGTTGCTCATGGCGGAAGACGCCGATGGAAGCTTACGATTAATGACTCCAGAAAACGGCGCAGATAGCGGTGCAGTAATCGGCTAATTAACCGATATTCGCCAACAAGTTTGGCTCCGTAGTTCAACGAATAGAATGCAGGTTTCCGGAGCCTGAGATAAGGGTTTGATT
Organism: Bacteroidota bacterium; assembly: GCA_003045825.1. Lineage (GTDB taxonomy): Bacteria > Bacteroidota > Bacteroidia > Flavobacteriales > Schleiferiaceae > UBA10364. Next base: position 2,268 of record PZPA01000005.1, on the reverse strand, counting down.
CCCTTCGGAGCTACTAAAAGCCTCAGCATTTGCTGGGGCTTTTTTTTGAAAACTAAAGGGCATAAAAAAAGGCCTCCATTTCTGGAGGCCTTTGGAATGTACTGATATAAACTTAGAGCTGTTTAACATTTACAGCGTTTAATCCTTTTCTTCCTTCTGTCAATTCAAACTCGACACTGTCGCCTTCTTCGATTTGGTCAACCAAACCTGTTACGTGTACGAAGTACTCTGTGTTTGACTCGTCGTCTTTAATAAAGCCAAATCCCTTGTCATTATTAAAGAACTTTACTGTTCCTTGATTCATAATATAATTTAAAGTGCAAATGTCGACTAATTAATTGAGCGCCCGACATAATTTTCTAAGTTATTTGTTTTTAGGGTGTTTCGTGCACAAAATAAATTATCAGCTTCCTTCTCTGATGTGTGACCATTAGGTAAGTATATTTGTGCTCAAGACAGTGAGGGCCATTAGCTCAGTTGGTTTAGAGCGCTGCCTTGACAGGGCAGAGGTCACTGGTTCGAATCCAGTATGGCTCACAAACAAAAAGCCGGACACCGAAGGGTGCCCGGCTTTTTTCATAGAACCAAGCGGAAGCTTGCTTCCAGCTTGGTTCTATGAAAAAAGACGCAGTGCAGCGCCAGCTGCCTACGGCTTTTGTTTGGGTACAAGGGCCCCGTTTTGGTTCTTTTGCCGAAAGGCAAAAAATCCAGTGGGTTTGTACTAACTTCATGGCATGAGTAAGATTATCCACGCCATTTCAGGTCCTAGAAACATCAGCACGGCTGTGATGTACAGTTTTGCCCAACGACCGGGCTGTGCAGTATTCGACGAACCCATGTACGGTAAGTTTCTTCAAACGAATGGATTAAATCATCCGGGGCGTGATGAAACACAAAGTAAGTGGCCTACGGATTTAGCGGATATCGCGGATGCAGTTCAAAAACTGGCCACTAAAAACGATGAGGTGTATCTAAAGAACATGGCGCATCACATGGTAAATGAACCTTGGGATTGGGCCGAGCAGAGTGCCTTTATTTTCTGGATCCGTCACCCGCGCAAGGTGGTTCAAAGTTTTGCAAAGGTCATTCCGGATGTTACTTCTGAGGATATTGGCCTTGTTCAGCAATGGCAGCAATGGCAGGAGATTCAGCACTTTCCAGGAGCTAAAATCATAATCGATTCCGACGAAATGTTGGCGGATCCTGCAGCAACACTCCCTAGAATTTGTGCTGCGTTGGGACTGCCTTGGCACGCGGAAATGCTGTCGTGGCCTGCGGGTTCTAAATCATACGACGGCCCTTGGGCCAAACATTGGTATACTAATGTCCATGAATCCACTGGGTTTGGACCGCCGAAGGCGTTGCCGGAGGCTTTGACGCCGGAGCTGGAAAAAGTGGTTGAGGCGGCTTTGCCTGCGTACCTTTCATTATTTACAAACCGATTTAAAATTTAGTTATGCTACAACAATTCGACCCTAGAAATAAAAACATTAAGGTATGGGTAGGCCACAGGTTAGTGGACCGTTCGGATGCAAAAGTTTCGGTATTCGACAGCTCCGTTCAAGGCGGTGATGCGGTTTGGGAAGGCATGCGCGTCTATGAAAACGGGGTGTTTTGTTTAGAGCGCCATTTGGACCGACTCGAGGATTCTGCTCGGGCCATGGCATTTGAATCCATTCCAACACGTGCTAGCATAAAATCGGCCATTAAGGCGACACTAGAAGCCAATGGCATGACTAAAGACACCCATATTCGATTGACATTAACGCGCGGTGAAAAGATTACTTCGGGTATGGATCCGAGATTGAATCAGAGCGGTCCTACATTGATCGTGCTTGCGGAATGGAAACCGCCGGTTTACGATAACGAAAAGGGGATTCGCATCATGACCAGTGCTATTCGTCGCAACAGCCCCATGCATGTCGATTCTAAGATTCACCATAATAACTTAATTAACAATATTCTTGCGAAAATTCAAGCCAATCATGCTGGCGTAGATTCCGCTTTGATGCTGGATAATCTTGGGTTTATTTCAGAGATGAACGGCACGAATATTTTCATGGTCAAAAATGGAGTCTTGCTTACGCCGACAGCCGACGCTTGTCTGCATGGAATTACACGAGGTTTGGTCATGGAATTAGCGTTAGCGAACGGATTGACTGTTGAGGAACGCAATATCTCTTTGACAGAGTTATATGCAGCGGATGAGGCTTTTGGAACAGGCTCTATGGGCGAATTGACGCCGATTGTTGAAGTTGATGGACGGCA
>PZPA01000052.1 GCA_003045825.1 Bacteroidota bacterium | reverse complement strand
GTCGTTTGCTAATCTAGATTGACGCGGTGCGACACGGAATTTCTGACGCGTGTTTCGATTCAGCACATTGTATCGCATGGACGCATCATGACCCAATGTAACCATCACAAGATTGCCCGCTTTCGCATTGGTAATGCGCTTCAAGTTCTTCTTGCCCCAACGTTTCGCATTCTTGCGGTGATCATTGTACAGGAAATGCAGGCCTTCTTGGTTCAATAACATAGTGTAGCCCAAGAAATAGCCGCCGTCGTTCATGGACGTCTGCTTCTTTGGAATGTGTGCGTACCAATCAACATCACCCGACTTGTTAATGCTTAAAACGATAATATCATTGTAGTAGTAATAATAGTTGGTGGTGGTCTGACCGCGCGGTCCTTGGGTGGTTCTCACCACGACTTCATAATCTTCAGCCACCACATAAGCACCACCATCTGGCCGCGCTTCGAACTGGCGGAAGACAAAATTTCTACGAATGCCTTTGCCGCGCTTAGCCCGATATTTATTGAATTGTGCGACAAAATCAGGTGCGAATTGGTTCAAATTTGAAGAAACCACTTCGCCAGCAGCCTGATCAAAAGCCAAATACAAGGCCCCGTCCATATCCCAAAGATTCCGCTTGCCGTAAAATCCAGAAATAGCCATTTGACCGTCCACGAGATCACACTCTATGCCTAAGCTTTGAACACTAATATCTTGAAGTCCCAAATCAAACTCGACTACATCACTTACACCACTATGGTCCGTAACCTTCATGAGCTTGTAGTCCAAATCGCGATTATTTATCAATGTAATATTTGGGCTGTTGTCGTAGTAACTTAATATGAATACCTCTCCCGCGTTTGAAACCTCAAAATCCATTATCCCAAAGTTTCTATCGCGGTAGGACAATTCGACATCTGCATTCCAAAGCTCTTCGAGCGCAGTATCAAAAATTCGGATGTAAAAGTTCTCTGTGGAATTCCGCTCGTAAGGCGGATTCGTGAAAATCGCAATCTTCGAGCGGTCCTTAGACAATTGTATGTCAAAATCACCGCGCGCTCTTCGACGACTATCCAGTACTTCCATCACCTTAACTTCGCTTAGCGTGGCATTAGAATCTAAGGTGCGACACAGCAAATAACGTTGGTCTGCTTGTCGATCGTAGCTTTCGTAAAAGAGGTACTGCGTTTCCCCTATAATCACACTAGTTTTGAAGTCAACACGTCTACCCTTCCATTCCCAACGTGCATTTTTAACAAGCCAATTTTCACCCAAGTCGTAACGATTGTAATAGGCGAAATATTCATCGCGCGACGAACCCAACAAGGAAGCATTCGCTGTTTTATAGGTGTAAAAACCTTTATCCCCGACCTGAAGCAACCGATCAAATTTTGCAGAACGCGCTGAATACTCTGGACTCCACTCTAAAACTGGAAATGAACCTTGTGCCCAGGCACCGGTTATCATGAGAACAGATAGAAATAGCGTAAAAACGCCTTTTTTTAAACTTAGCATAAGCTTGGGGTGAACATTTTTTGTAATTTGACTGTGAAGTCAAGATACATCACCCCTACTAGATTTTAATCATATGAAGAGATTTATTTACAGCCTCATCGCCGTACTAGCATGGTCCTTAAGCACCGATGCACAGACCGTGATTGTGCGCAAGCGCAACCTAAATACAGCGCAAGGGGCAGGAACGATAAGCTCTCAAAGTCCATCAACATCCTTACCGTTAAGCGGTAGCTTGTATTACAGCCGCTACAACCATGCAATTAAACTCAGCCCAACAGCGATGCTAGCTGGGGATGTGCCTATTGCTTACGAATATAAAATCTCAGATTATATGAGTGCCGAGGCGGGTATTGGTGTGACCACATTCAACATCACAGAGGAGGCTATTCGCGGTTACAGCCTGCGCCAAGACGGACAAACGCAAAGTAAATTAGGCTACAGCGGGAATGTGAACGTGAAATTTTTTCCAGAAGGAAATGCTTTCGAAGACGGCTACTATATTTCATATACCATGGGCCATAGAAACTACGCGCAGGATTTTTACACGACGACACCTGCGGGTATAGATACCACGGTGAGCGAAGGCTTCAATTGGACCGACTTCGGGTTTACAATAGGCTACCAAAGCCGTCCATCTGAGCGTATGATTGTAGATTGGTTCATTGGTGGTGCCATTCGTCAAAAGCAACGTAGAACCTCTGATTACGTAGAAGAATTTGACCCTGTCTCAGGAATATTTACTGGAGAGTACCGGCTTATTGATTCTAAAAATGCTGCGCCTGCCATTTTGGGAGGAATGAAAATCAGCATTCTTTTTCGTTGATTAAAGGGGTAAAAAACCTTCAGACTTACTGTACAGAAAGGCTAAATGCCGCCGGTAGGTTGTCCGATAATTTCACAGCAATCGCATAATCGTCCACCATAGAATGCGTCATGGTCTCCGTTGCGAGACTCACCCCGGAATAGAGCCCTGCGATATCGAAGGTCAGTACTAAATGTGCCCCCGGCTTGATGTTAATGTTGGTTTCTTTGGTTCGATACAATGCATTCTTACCCGTGTGCCAAGCCAAAAGCTGGTCATCAACGCCTAATGACCCTGTAGCATTTACCCTTCCGTCAATTTTAAAGAAACGGTACATGGTTGCCCAAGACCAATACATCGCATTAGCACTAGAAAGCGGATGATTCGAATCAAAAGAAGTGGGATCCTGCATGTTGTTGAGAGAATCTACACCCATGCCAAAACTGAATTGGTCCACTTTTTTTGACAGCGGAAGCGTGTAATGCATGGAAGCACTATCTTGAGCATTCACAAAAACAACCGATTCCTTCACCTCAGCACCCAGCGCAATCTCGCTTAGATAGAAATGAATCAATTCAAATTTGATCGCCGTATCCCCTTTATACAACGTCTCACCCACTTCAAAGGGAATACCATTGTGCACCAGGTTAATTTCTAAGGTTACTTGTTCTGAACCGTTCCCACACGAACTAAATAGGAAGGCTAGCGGCAGAATGGCGAGGAGCGACAATCGCATGTTAAGAGCGTTTACAGTTTAAATACAAATTCACTACTTACGTTATCTCTCAAAATTTTCGCTAAATCGTAATCCGTTGCATCCGCTGGATCGCTATTGATAATGTTGGTTGATGAGGGCGTCAAGCCTAAGAAAAAATTATCTACATCAATATCCATTACAATAAATACATCCTTATTAGAGGCAACATTAAAGTTTCTTTTTTCGCTTTTCAACACTGCTAAATCCGGTGTAGCAAAACGCCAATTGAAGGTGGCCTCAGGCGTCGTAAAAACGGTATCCGCCGGATTAAAAATGCGACCTTCCATCTGAAAGAAGCTGTGACCAATATCACTGCCATTCCAAACCAATCCTTTGCTCAACGGATTTGTTGCGTCCAATTGATCAGGAGCCGTAAAGGCACGCGAACTGTCCAGTCCTATGGTATACTCTAGACTACCATTGTAGTTGCCTGCTGGTAAGTTTGCCAACTTCACTTCCGAATTACCAATAAGATCAATCATCGTCAAGTCACTTTCCGTATACGTAGTATCCTGATCATCGTAACTCACAAAACGAGCGCCACTGAGGGTGACGTAAATGTGGTCAAATTTGATCAAATCCCCATTTATCTCATAAACGGTATTTCTATCGATAATGGCGCCATCAAAATATTTATAGGCACGGATGTAGATATTTCTATTGTCCAGCGCTGTTGGATCTACAACAGGAATGGGGTCTTCGCAGGCTGCGAACAGCGTTGAAAGTGCTAATAAAGCGATTACTTTTTTCATTCGTCTTTTATTTTCAAAAACTCCGGTGCTTGTTCTATAGCAACCATGATTTCATCTAACAGTTCATCATTGGATTTCGAAAAGTCCAATTTCAAAGGTTCCTTAAAGGTAACGTTTAACAAGTTACCATTACTCTTCACAAACAAACCCGTTTTGTCGAAGGCTCTTCTAAAGCCGTCTATCACTACTGGAACAACAACTGGCTTCAATTCCTTGATCAAATGTACCGTACCTCTTCTTCCCTTAACGAAAGGCCTTGTCGTTCCTTGAGGAAAGGTAATGGTCCACCCGGATTCCATGGCGCGTTTTATGTTTTCAATATCCTTGGGATCAACGGACCGATTCACATTCTTTCCTGCCTCACGCCAGGTGCGTTTTATACTTACACTGCCTGCATACTGCATGAGCTTTGGTAAAATCCCTTTTTTCATGGTCTCCGCAGCAGCAATAAAATACACATTCAGTTTTGGGCGGAAAAGTGTTAAGAAAGGAACGCTATTGTAGCGCTTGTTTTCTGCAGCATTAAATACCTGGTACATCGCACTCACATCGGCGAAATAGGTTTGATGATTCGAAACAAACAGCACGCCTTGCTGAGGAAGATCGCGCAATTTATCAGCGCCCACGATTCTCATGCTATTGATACGAAAAAATCGGTACCAAGTGATCAAACCAAACACAAAAATCACGGTCCGCTTAATGAGCAGATTGTAACCAAAGCTGTCGCGCTTGAACGGATTTAAAAACATGAATATGAAGTTTCAGGACGGCAAATATAGTGCTAAGAAAACAGAGCGCTTAACTCACCCAAGATCATTGCTGTCGCACCCCAAATCACATCTCCCTCCCAGTGAAAGGCCGGAACTTTTAAAGCACCATATTTTGTCATGACTTCCGTATCTCGCAGCAAAGAGCGGTCGCAAATCTTGGACAGAGGAATGGAGAGTGTATAGGCCACTTCTTTCTCTTCTAAAACCAATTCCGGACATTGCTCGCTGTAGGTCACATAGGGTTCTACATAAAAATTCGAAGGCGGAATATAAAGCCAACTCAATGCCCCGATTGAAAGCAAATCCTCCTTGCACAGACCTACTTCTTCAAAAGCTTCTCTGTAGGCCGTTCCTTGTAACGATCCGTCGCCTTCCTCATAGCCGCCGCCTGGAAAACTGATTTGACCACTGTGGGTACCTTCATAAACTGGACGCTTCATAAGTAGTACTTCGAGTCCTTGTGCTCCTTCAAAGAGATGCACGAGTACACCTGCTCGTCGTGGACTTTTTGCTTGTACAGCTTCGAGTCTAAGTGCATTTCTATAAGACGGCATCAATAATTGGTGCCCCTTAATGCCCGGCAAGGGTTGTTCAAAAGCCTTTTTTAAATCCGTAATGGTCATTCACTAAATGTAGTTCAAGATCCTTGCGGAAGGCAAAAAGGTGTGATATCTTTGTTTTCTATCACAGAATAAATATAATAGGAAATGACTATAACGCAATTCAAATACATCGTGGCTGTTGACAACCACCGACATTTTGCTAAAGCGGCGGAAGCTTGCTTTGTGACACAACCCACGTTAAGTATGCAAATTCAAAAGCTTGAAGAGGAATTGGATATTCTCATTTTTGACCGGTCTAAACACCCCATTGTACCTACCCCTCTGGGTGAACGTCTCATTGAACAAGCGCGAAAAATATTGCACGAAAGCGCCGTGTTGGAGAGTATGGCCAAACGCATTAAAGGCTCTTATGAAGGCACATTGAGCTTAGGTGTCATTCCCACAGTTGCCCCAAGCTTGTTGCCTCGTTTTATACCAGAGTTTAAAGCGAAATTTCCAAACATCGTTCTGAAAGTTGAAGAGCTCAAAACTGAAGATATGATCGATGCCTTGCGCAAGGATCAGATCGATGTAGGCATCGCAGCGACGCCTTTAAATGAAAAAGGCATTGTAGAACAGCCCTTGTACTGGGAGCCTTTTATGGCTTTTGTTCCCAATTACCACCCGATGAAGGACGATAAATTTTTATTGGCCTCAGAAATTAATGTGAAAGATTTACTGCTCTTAAACGAGGGGCACTGCTTTAGGAATAGCGTATTGAAACTATGCCAGGCCAATTCACAGGAAAGCCAAGGTTTACAAATGGAGAGTGGCAACTTTGATACCTTGGTGAAATTGGCCCATAGAGGAATGGGGATGACTTTACTGCCCTACCTGACAGCTATTGACCTACATGATAAATACAAGCCCAGTGTAAAGCCAATCGCCACGCCTACACCCGGTCGTGAAATCAGTTTGCTGTTTGCGCGCACGCAACTAAAGGTAGAATGGATTGAAGCCATGGGTGCTTTGATCAAAGAGCACCTGCCTAAAAAAGTGCTTTCTAAACCAGATCAGATTGTTAGCCCATAAATTGGTACAGCAAGGTCAACGCAAATAGCAACACAACGGAAAGTAGATTTAGGGCAACGCCTCGGTAAATCATATACGGCATGCTCAAGTTTCCAGTGGAGAAAACTATTGCGTTTGGTGGAGTTGCCATAGGCAACATGAATGCACAACTCGCGCCTAAAACCAACGGCAGACTTAAGGTATAAAAATCGAGCCCTAAGGCTAGCGCAAGAGAGTATACTAGTGGGAGTAGCGCGCTCACGAGAGCCATGTTACTCAGTAACTCTGTTGCAAAGACGCCAAGCAAAGCCATTACAAAAAGCCAAGCTGCGAAGGGGATTCCCTGCAAGGATTGTAATTGCTCGCCCAATAACACAAACCATGGGCTTCCTTGCAGCGTACCTGCTAATGCCAAGCCACCACCGAACAAGAGCAAAATTCCCCAAGGAAGTGCTTTCGTGTCCTCCCATTTTAACAAGCTGTCTTTTACGCCATCTGTGACGGAAAACAAGAGTAATGCGGCCACTAGCGCGATGCCGGTATCTGACCATTGAACGAAGGGTAACCATTTACCTAAATACGGACGAATAATCCATAACACGGCGGTGAGCGTGAATATTGCAGCAACACGGCGTTGCGCGGATGATAATGCACCCAATCGTCCCCATTCCTCTCGCAACCAATCCTGTGTTCGCCTTTCCTCTTCTAGGGAAAGGTCCGATCTTACCAATCCCCGTTTGAGAATTGCGTAGGCAACCAAACCAAGAAGAATACTGGCGGAAAGCCCAATAGGGAGCCATTCGACAAAGCCAATTTGTTTGTTTAATTGTTCGCTCATGAAACCCGCGAAAATCATATTTGGCGGGGTACCAATCAACGTAGCCATACCACCAATATTTGCTGCCCAAGCTACGCTCAGAAGGATGGGCCGCGATAATTTCTCGCGTTGTTGAGGTTCTAAAACCGCAACCACACTGGTCGCGATAGGCAACATCATTATGGCCGTAGCCGTATTAGAAATCCACATGGACATAAAGGCCGTCGCTAACATGAAACCCGCGAGCAATTGATGGTCTTTAGTACCTGTTTTTCGCAAGATCCAAAGTGCGATTCGGTAATGAAGGCCTGTCTTTTCCAAAGCTAAGGCCAATACAAAACCGCCAAAGAACAAATAAACCAGCGGATGCGCATAGTAGGCTGCTAACGATTTTGCGCCAGCAATTTCCAAGGCAGGAAACAAAACTAAAGGGAGTAGTGCGGTTACGCCTAAATGCACAGTCTCGGTAATCCACCAAATAAGCATCCATAAGGCCACACCGAGAAGCCAATACTGAGGTAGAAACCCACCAAAAGCGGCAGTAAGAATAGCGGAAACGGGACCCGCGAGGCGAATTATAGGTGTAACTTTGTTCATCTAAATAAGCGGCATATGAAATTGGTCTTTGCGACACATAACTTGGGTAAGTTACAAGAGGTTCGTGAATTATTGTCACCGGATTACGAGGTAATTGGTTTAAACGACCTCGGGGATCATGAAGAAATCGAAGAAACTGCATTAACCTTAGAAGGTAACGCGTGGATCAAAGCCCGAGCGGTTTGGGAAAAACACGGTCTGTCTTGTTTCTCTGACGATACTGGATTAGAAATTGAAGCTTTAAATAATGCCCCTGGTGTTTTCAGTGCGCGCTATGCTGGACAAGCAAAAAGCCCTGATGCAAATATGGACAAGGTCCTCACCGAACTTAACGGTGTAAAGAACCGTAAAGCGCGTTTCAGGACTGCAGTTGCCTTAGTGCTCCAGGGTGAAGAATATCTTTTCGAAGGAACCGTGCAGGGCGAAATAACGTCCGTGCGTTCAGGTGTAAAAGGTTTTGGTTACGATCCTATCTTTTCTCCCGATGGATTTTCCGGCACTTTTGCGGAAATGGATGCAGCAACGAAAAACGAGATCTCGCACAGAGGCTTGGCTATGAAAAAATTGGTTGCTTTTTTAAGCGCACATTAATCTTCTGCCGCTACATCTTGCGGCCTTGAGAAAAAACTAAAGTTGACATGACCGTACTTACGGTGCGCGAAGAACCCTGGTAGGTTACTCAGATCAGTTTGATTGCTGTGCTCTATGACGGCCTCCCCTCCTTTACTAAGCAATCCAATGTCTAAGATGGATTTCACAAGACTCTCGTGGTGCTCCCAGTCGTAAGGCGGATCCGCAAAAATGAGATCGAAACTGGTAGAGGCGCGTCGGACATACTGCATTGCATCCGCTTGAACCACATGAATTCCAGCGTCTAGCGCATCTGATGTAGCCGTAATGAATCGGGCACAATTTCTATTCTGATCAACGGCTGTGAGATCAACGGTGCCGCGAGAAGCAAATTCGTAGCTGATATTTCCCGTTCCAGAAAATAAATCTAAAACACGGATTTCTTCAAAATCGAAACGATTGTTTAAGACATTAAAGAGACTCTCCTTTGCAAAGTCGGTCGTCGGTCTAGTTGGCAGGTTCTTTGGGGCTGTGATTCTTTTGCTTCGCCATTTTCCGCTCACGATTCTCATAAACGAAGGAGGTTGGCAAAAGCGACGGCATCAAAATCAGCTAAAGCGGAGCTGATCTTTGCCCATTGCTGGGGTTTAAACAATTGAACTCCCGAAAAATAGGGCTCTATAACAGGTTTGTAAGCACGTGCTGAATATCCGCTTAACTCTACTTCTGTTGTTGCTCGGTCCCAATTCAACTGCTCGGAGACATTGCCTAAATGATACAATAATTCTGATTCATTGCTGCACGGAAAGCTATTGATGACTTGCCATTTGTTTGATGAGGATGCGAAAATTTGAACACTATCGGCATAAACATGCACCCAAAGTTTGGGATGGGCAGAGGGTTTTAATCGTTCCAGTTGAACGGCCCAATTATGCCTGCAGACCAATGTATCGCTTTGACTCAAACTGATGTCCGTTTCATTCAGGTAGGACAAAAACGTCATGGCATTAGTTGAACTTAGGTCCATAAAGTTTGCCTTCTGTCCTAACACGGTAGTCGTCCACGCCGGTACCTCAGCGCTGCTCATGATCTCTGGAATGAGCACCGTGTGTGGGGCTTCTACTGCATAAAGCACTTCACCGGGCAGCTCTGGAAAACCGGCAAGTACCTCTGATATAGGATCTGCCCCCCAGGATTGACGAGGGTGAAAACCAAAAAGATAGACTTGACGGGTGCTGGTATGACGTACCAAAAAAGAAAGTCCATCCTGTTGGTACAGGATGGACAATGTGCTTTCACCCGCTTTCGCATTTTCGAAAGCTGGATCTAAGTTATTCTGACTTACAGTAAGTGTTTTCGTAGTTACCACTGATGGTAGGTTCTGTTAATGAGCCAATAGTTAAAGCTTGGTTCGCCACTTTATTGAATGCTTGCGGAAAATCATCCGCCACGTCAGCAAATACGGTTGCATATGGTGCACTTACTTCAAATGTAGCAAGATCTACCGCATTTTTGTTAATCTTACCCGAGTTCATTGAAAATAAACTATCCGTTCCCGGGATTCTCAACAACGATTGCGCATTGAACCCTTCACCGAACAACTGCACAGCAACTGGCTCTTGACCGAGCACACGCATGATTACAGAATCCTTGTTCATTTCCTTCTGGTAGATCTTATCGTAGTACATGAAGCTTGTATCTTTTCGCTCGATGATGTTAATCACACCCGTATCGACGAAAGCAACTAATTCATTGATGTCTGAACAGTATGCGCCATTTTCAGACTTATAGGCCAATTGCGCTTCGCGAATGTTTTCCAATTTCTCGGTAACATCACAAATTCTCACGCGCTCAATGCGCTGGAATTTAATAGGTTGCATGATGCTATTGTAAATACGGTACGTGAAGTACGTCGAGAGAAGGATGAGAACTACTTTAATTCCTAGTTGTACCTTTGAATTCATGGGTCTAAATCAACAATTATGGCCCAAAACTACAATAATTTTTAATTGCAATCACCTCAACATACATATGCCGATCTGAAAGGCTTTTTTGCTTTCGATCCAACCGACGATCAGGACCAATTACTGCGGAAATTAGCTGTATACCTCAGTATTCGTCGAATCCAACCCGAGGTTATGATTGTTAAAGGATATGCCGGAACTGGAAAGACAACGCTTTTAAAAAGTGTGGTCGCCGTGCATAAAAAGCATACACGGAAAGTGAAGTTGATGGCCCCAACGGGTCGTGCCGCAAAGGTATTGAGCGGGGCAACCGGCTATCCCGCAAATACCATTCACCGGAGCCTTTACCGGCCTAAAGTGAGTTCTGGCGGGGCTGCAACGTTTGTTTTGGCAAATAACCCCAATAAGAACACCACCTTCATCGTGGATGAGGCTGGATTGATCAGCACACAGCGCGATCGTTCGCTTGGTGACCAATCTTTACTAGAAGATTTACTGCAATATGTTTTTGAGGACCCCTCAAATCATCTTATTCTAGTGGGTGACCCTGCACAATTACCGCCTGTTGGTCAGCCAGAGAGTCCCGCACTTTCGTCCGAATTCTTCGCGAATCAAATGGGACTTCCCGCAACTGAGCACACCTTACGCGAGGTTACTCGACAGGCATTAGACAGCTTTATCCTAAAAAACGCTACCATGCTCCGAAAATTGATTGAGGCCGATTCTAGCGATTTACCTGTTTTTGAATCCGGCGGCGATTTAATTCGAGTAGAAGACGGCTACCAACTGCAAGAGATTTTCGAACAACTCTACACCGGCGACAGTAGCGGCAACACCATGGTAGTGCGTAGCAATAAGAAAGCCAACCAGTACAATCAAGGTATTCGTGGCAGAATAAAATTCCAAGAGGAACGCATTTCTGCCGGTGACCAATTCATGGTGGTTAAAAACAATTACTTCTGGCTGCCGGAATCTAGCCAAATGGGCTTTGTAGCCAATGGAGAAATTGGCGAAATAAGAAGCATTCGAAACATACATGAACGTTACGGCTTCACCTTCTGCGAAGCTACCGTGGTATTCGTTGATTACCCTAAGCAAGATGCCATAGATGTAATTTTAAACCTCAGTGCCTTAGAGAGTGAGAGTCCCGCTTTGAGTGGTGCCCAAAGTAACAGTTTGTATGAGCAAATGACGGCTAAATATTCGTATCGCGGCTCGAAGGGTAAAATTTACGAATCCGTGAAAAACGACCCATACTTTAATGCACTTCAGGTTAAGTTTAGCTATGTGATCACTTGTCATAAAAGTCAAGGCGGGCAATGGGAACACGTTGTTGTCGAACACCCCTATCTCCCCGACGGTCCCTCGCCCATCTACTACAAATGGCTCTACACTGCAATGACCCGAGCCACCACCAAAGTCTATCTAGTAGGGTTTCCAGAAGCATGGTTCGAAGGCGTATCTTTGTCAACTTGAATCTATTGATATGAAATACCTCATCGCGCGATTTGTTTTCTTCATAAGCGGCTGGAAACTTGTGGCAACGCAGGAAGACATAAAAGCCGCGCAAAATTCGGTAATGATTGCTGCGCCGCACACCTCTAATTACGACTTAGTCTATGCTTTAGGTACTTTTTGGCTCATGCGTCTACCCTTGAAGTTCTTTATCAAAGACTTTTATACCCGATGGTATTTCTTTGGATTTTTCAAATGGATGGGAGCCATTGGTGTCAATAGGAGTAAAAGAAATAATTTAGTAGATCATGCCGCAGAATTGCTACGGTCAGATATAAACATGACATTGATGGTACCCGCAGAAGGCACGAGAAAGCGTGTGGAGAAATGGAAAACCGGCTTTTATCAAATTGCTAAGCAAGCAGGTACACCCATTTCCTTAGGTTTTTTGGACTACGAAAAGAAGCATGCTGGAATTTTGAAAGTGATTCCATGCGGCGAAGCATCGGCGACTTTTGCAGCGATCGAGAAATCCTATGAACATGTCGTTGGGAAATATCCCGAACTTTACAACAAGAAGATCTTCTAATGACTTATCCCGCATTGCTTTTTCCTCCAGAAATCGCGGCAGCGGTTGAGATGCGTGAGTCTACTAATGGAATGGAAATCTGGGATCCCATTCGAAAGAAGTGGCTCGTCGCTGTTCCAGAGGAATGGGTGCGTCAACATTGTATCGTCTATTTAGAGGCTTTGGGTTTTCCGAAAAGCAATATGACAACGGAAGCCGGTATTCAAACAGGTTTCAAGCAAAAGAGAACAGATATTGTGGCGACTAAAGCGGGTAAACCTATTATTCTTGTCGAATGCAAAGCACCAGCGGTAAAATTGAGTCAAGCAACTTTTAATCAGGCGTTTAATTACAATCAAAGCGTAGATGCGGCCTATTTGTGGCTTACAAATGGGAAACAACATTTATACTGGGACTGCACAGCTAATACGCCCTGCCATTCATTGCCCCTAGCGGAGTCGGTCTAAACTGCGTATTTTTTTCTCATCCTTTTGTATGCCTTTTGAAGCTAAGTAGGCGAATACAATACAGGCGAAAGGTGCTGCGGCACCCCAACTGGCTGCTGCGCCCTCTGTAGCAAGAATGGCTTGAATAACGAAGCCCAACATAGCAAGTGCACTGAGCATACCTAATCGGACCACAGCCAGCTGTAGTTTACGGTTCTTGTACAACAAAACGGCCCCGCTAAAAAGAGACATCCCTATACCAAAAGTGAGAAACGTGTACATGCCTGCAGTCGCTTTAAAGACTTCTGCTTCTGTAGCATATAGAGGCAAAATAAAAGCGCCAAGCGTACTAACTATGGCTGCACCAAAAAGGTATAAGGTCTGTATGCGTTGTATCATAGGACTAAAATTTCTTGCAACAAAGTTGAAAAAAATACGGTGCCAATTTTCATTTAATCTCCAAATCTCACTATTATTGTTGTGTAGAGCACAAAAAGATCGAGCACCGGCTCAACTTCTACCTATACTATCCCGAAAAACATGTTGACTGAAAACGAATTACAGGCACGTAAGTTGCCTGAACTAAAGGACTTAGGAGCATCTCTTGATATTCCAAAAGCCCGTTACATGAACAAAGGCGAACTCGTGAGCGCCATTCTAAGTAAAACCGGTCAATCCTCATCTGCAGGAAAAACCACAGAAAACCCAGAAAAATTGGACCGAACAGAACACATCGGAACGGAAGAAGATGGTAAAAAGGAACCCGCTCCAAAGCAAGAAAGGCGTCAGCCAAAGGCTGGGAAAGAGCAGCAATCTCGTCACGAGAACAATGAGCGACCTGACCAAGGTAAGCGTCCTGAAAAAGGAGACCGTGGAAACCAAGGTAGCCGTCCTGAAAAAGGAAACCGCGCGGAAAACGGCGATCGTCCTGAAAAAGGTCCTCGCAATAACAATGGCAATAAAGACCATTCCGCTCGTGACCAACGCAACAAGCGCAGACCGAAAGAATTTCATTTCGAAGGAATCATTGCGAATGAAGGTGTTTTAGAAATCATGCCTGACGGCTATGGTTTCTTAAGAAGTTCTGACTTTAATTACCTCAACTCTCCGGATGACATTTACGTAAGTCAGAACCAGATTCGCGGAATGGGTCTGAAGACTGGAGATACCATAACAGGTGAGGTACGTCCCCCGCGTGAAGGTGAAAAATACTTCCCTCTTGTCAAAGTCAACAGCATCAATGGCCGTACGCCAGAATATGTTCGTGACCGTGTTGCTTTTGAACATTTAACGCCACTTTTCCCGGACGAGAAATTTGACATTACTACGAGAAGAAGTACCGAATCGACTCGAATTATTGACCTCTTTTCCCCTATTGGTAAGGGGCAGCGCGGATTGATTGTTGCGCAGCCTAAAACAGGAAAGACAACCTTGATGAAGGAGCTGGCTAATGCCATTGCCGCGAACCACCCCGAAGCGTACATGATCGTTCTATTGATTGATGAACGTCCGGAAGAAGTTACCGATATGAGTCGCAGTGTGAATGCAGAAGTAGTAGCATCCACATTTGACGAGCCGGCCGATCACCACGTGAAGGTGGCAAACATCGTTTTAGAGAAAGCGAAGCGAATGACAGAATGTGGTCACGATGTGATCATCATGCTCGATAGTATTACACGTTTAGCTCGTGCATACAATACGGTGAGTCCTGCCTCTGGTAAGATTTTATCTGGTGGTGTGGACGCTAACGCTCTGCAACGTCCAAAACGTTTCTTCGGAGCCGCTCGTAATATCGAAGGGGGTGGTTCTTTAACCATTTTAGCCACGGCACTTATTGATACCGGTTCGAAAATGGATGAAGTTATTTTTGAAGAGTTCAAGGGTACGGGTAATATGGAGATGCAATTGGATCGTAAGATTGCCAACCGTAGAATTTGGCCAGCCATCAACCTTACGGAAAGTGGCACACGTAAAGAAGATCTTCTCCTTGCGCCAGATG
>PZPA01000004.1 GCA_003045825.1 Bacteroidota bacterium | reverse complement strand
GCCAGGGTACTGAACACAGCTGAATAATAGAATGCTTAAAGTAATTGCGACAAATCCCTTCATCTTACTTTACCCAAAGAATTAAGGTCTCCATTGGTCCCACTTCAATGGCGCCTCTACTCAAATCAACCTTTTCCTCGGTGATCAAATTTTCACCGCTCGTGGCTCCCTTTAATCCTTGCGAGAATCTAGCGAGGTCAATGGTCTTACCTTCTTTGTTGCGGTTGGCAACCACCATAATATTCTCTTGTTCAAAAGTTCTGAAGTATACGTAGACCTCCTCTTGAGGGATAAAGTGCAGCAATTCTCCTGAATTCAGTGCACAGCTTTTTTTGCGTAAATGGGCCAACACTCGAATGTATTCCTGAGCTTCCTTCTGCTGGGCAGTCAGTCCTTCTCCAGTGAAGGCGTTCACAGCATCTCCTTTCCAACCGCCAGGAAAATCGGAACGAATCACGCCGTGATCCGAGGTTCCTGGATTGCTCATCAAAATCTCAGTACCGTAGTAAAACTGGAGGGTACCGCGAGTCGTAAAGAACAAAGTCATCGCCATTTTCCATTTGTCAAAATCTTCATTCAATTGCGTGTAAATGCGGCTCATATCATGGTTGTCCGGAAAAATCATAATGTTGTTAACATCGCTGTACATGTAGTCATTAGCCAGACTCTCATAAATCTTCGTCATGCTGCTTCTCCAGCCGGATTCACCATTCAATCCTTCAATCAGAGCCGATTGTAAAAGGAAGTCCATTACACTCGGCAAATAGCTGGTGTAGTCGTCCATCTTGGTTGTTCCCGCCTGCCAATAGCTGATCAACGATGGATCACTAACCCATTCCTCCCCGACAATGTTGAAGTTCGGGTATTCGTCGAGAATGGCCTTGGTCCAATCCGCCAAAAATTGCTTGTCCGGATACGACCAGGTATCCATCCGAATACCGTGCAGTCCCAAATATTCAACCCACCAGATGGAATTTTGAATAAGGTAACGGGCCAATTTCTCATTGCGCTGGTTCAAATCCGGCATCGTCTCCACAAACCATCCGTCTGTGAATTGCTTGCGATCCACCTCTGCTGCATGTGGGTCGAACCTGCTGACTTTCATGTGATTCGTCTGGGTAAACTCCGGCCATTGATTCACCCAATCCTCACTGGGCAAATCACTCATCCACGGGTGTAGACTTCCTATATGATTCGCCACTTGATCCATAATAATCCCAATACCTTTCTCCTTAGCCTTATCTGCCAATTCCTTGTATTGCTCATTCGTCCCATAGCGTGGATCCACATTGTACAAATTCGTCATGGCATACCCATGGTAGCTGTAGGTTTCCATATTATTCTCGAGTACAGGATTCAGCCACAAGCTAGAAATCCCCATCTTCTCGAAATAATCCAAGCTCTCAATGATTCCCGCCAAATCACCTCCGTGTCTTCCACCGATAAATTCACGATTCGGCCCCTCTAACATGCCTTTAACTTGGTCATTACTAGCATCCCCATTACGGAAGCGATCTGGGGTGATCAGGTAAATAAAATCGGCTGAAGAAAATCCCTTACGCGATGCACTTCCATCCGCACGCAGACCTAATGCCACTGACAAGCGACCTACTTTCTTTCCCTTCGTATTGCGAAAGACCAAGGTATGATCGCCTACTTTGGCATCCACCGGTACCGTTGCCGTCACAAACAAATAGTTTGGGCTTTCCAATCCTTCACTTTTTAGGACTTCCAATGTGGTACTTTCCGCCACTAACTGAGAGATATCTTTACCGTGTACCATAAATTCCACGGTATTCATCTCCATCCCAATCCACCAGCTTGCAGGCTCAATTTTTTCTACAACCTGCGCCTGCGCGTTAATAGCGAATGCTAATACAAGACTAATCAATAGCTTCTTCATGAGGTATCTTCTTATTCTCCTTAAATGTACAACCCGAACAACATTTTACCTCATGTTTGTTAAAGACCCCGTAGTTTTGCATAAAAGATGAGCAAATGGCAAAATTGAAATTACAAGCGGAGGTTTTGAGCGCCCTTGAACACGCCGAGCTACTAAATTTTAGTGCCGCTCAACGCGCCGTAGTAAGCACCATTAAAAGTGGACAGAACAAATGGCTCATTGCTCCAGATCTATCCCCGCTTCGCGTCGCCGTAGCAGCGACCATCATTCACAAACTAAAACAGAGCCATGAAGATGTGGCACGCGCCTTAATCCTTGTTCAAAATTCGGAGATCGCAGAAGAATATGCGCAGTACTTTGAAACGCTTGGAAAACATACAGATCTTCGTGTTTGGATGGCGTACCAGGGGCCGCAACTGTTAAAGCAGAAAGAAGATATCTACTTTGGCGCTGATGTTGTTATAGCCACACCCAAACGCTTAAATGAATTGTTAAATATAGAAGGATTCAATAGCGCCGCTGTACAAACGCTTGTGCTTGACGCATCGGATCAATTACTAAAAGTAGGCAACATCGCCTTCACACAGCGCATCAGCGATAGTATCCCTACAAAACAACGCGTTTCTTTGAGCACGGAAAACAAAGGAAGTACCACAGTATACATGGACCAATTTGCCTTTCCCTTTTCTATTGAAGAGTTTTAAGCCTGTATCTTGAGTCGATCGTCAGGCCAATAGCCGCAATCCCGAGCAGGATAGGCTTCGCTCAAACCTAATAAACTTTGCTTCCACCATTCTTGAGCATCCGCAATCAATACATCTCCGTCTGTATGGGAAATAGGAACGGCTCTCACATCGACGTAAGCATTAATTTTTGTCTCACAGCAAACGGCCCACAGATGTGAGATGAAGTTAATCCCTATTGGGAAACCCGTTTTTGCCGAATCGAAATGCAAACTCCATTGGTAAATGTCGAATCCATGCTTTGCACTTTCATAGAACATCGCCGGTTTTAAGGGCAACATCTGCGGTCCTTCCCAAGAAGTACCCTCCGGAAACAGAACCACAGTTTGACCATCCTTTATAGCGGCGATAATATTATCACGTGTCTTCGTGCGACTTTCTTTACTTTCTCGTTTAACCCAAAGCACACCCAAGGCTTTTGCAGCCCAACCAATAAGCGGCCAACTTTTAACCTCCGCTTTTCCAACAATGGTAAAAAGATCGCTCGTCGGGACGAAAAGAACATCTAAATAAGAGCGATGGTTCGCCATCAAAATACCTGGACCAATTTTATCAAAGCGTGGGCCACTCACCTTAACCCCTACAATCCAAAGTAACACCCAGCGGAGTGCCATGAATACGCGGTGCGCGATTCTCCTACCTGCGAAGGGATATAAAACCGCAAGGCTGAGCACCCCCAGTAAAATGATAGTAAAAACTCCGCAAACGCGAATAAAACCTAAGACACTTTTCATTTATGTAATATACTCCTAGAATTATAGGTCGTCACAATAGAGAAATCTCAAATTAATGAGAATATAAATTTAAAATCCTTCAAATGTAATCCAATCGAACGCAATGGGCTCTCAAAAAAGAGACTAGAAATTCCAGCGGTCTCTAAAAGTATCCCTTACATCAATGCCTATTTTCAGTCGAAATCCTGGATCTATTTCTGCAGGACTGGTTAAATAATAAAAACCAAAACGTGTAGGGGTATCCCAAAGCTTCACTTTTCGCTCTAGTCCCACATAAGTCTCGAGATACGAGAAATTACTTGTAGGTAAATACAACGCGCTAAAGCCAATTGCGGTACCCAAACCTAAACGATTCAGCAATGGAATTCGATCCAACAAGAAGCCATCAAAATGGTGGACACCGAAAGACTGAACATATACCTCAGGTGAAGCAAACGTCTCTGGTAAACTCTGCATAGTGAATAAGGGATTCGTAAATAGTAAAAAATCACCCCCTCTAAACCATTTGTATTCTATAAACCTAACCGATGCGGGATCGTTCAAAAATCCACCCGAAACAAAGTTGTAAAAACTCTCACCGGGTGTCCCCCAGCGTACCATATCCTCCACCTGAAACTCGTACTTCGTGTAGCGTACATCAGAACCAAAAATATTGGGAAGTCCTTGTTTTAAACTTAACCTGAAATCTGGCCAACGACTGCTCAACACAATTTTTTGCCGCCCTTTCAAATAATACCGTTGGAACGGTCTAATCAAGATTTCGGCGCCTAATTGAGCTACGGTATAGGTTTCAAAATAGCCGGGCTGGTTACGCGCACCAAATAAATCATTTGACCAATCGGCGAATTCCAATCCTTCAATGCTCTGTCTTTTGCTATATTCTAGCCCCAATCGTGTGTAAAATCCATTCAACCACTCGTATTTGTGGTAGCTCTCGACGTACGTTTTCTGTATAAAATTACTGCGTGCTAATAAACCAGTTAAATCAATGCTCTGGGTAATCTGATCGTAGGTGTCCCCTACTTTTAAATGAACTGAGCCATTGTGCAATGGAGCATACGTATACCCGACATCCATCGACCCCTTCATATCCTGGTTCTTAAAACCGTAGTTGAGATTGCCGTAAAAGTTGATAGCATTATCATTTTCAAAGCGCTTTCCCAAAACCACTGAAGGTCGCCAGCGCATACCACCTATTCCAAGAAGGTTCCATTGACCGATCAGAGGGCTGAAATAAAAATTGGTCCCTTGGCTTCTTTTCCGGTAACCAATCCCGCTAAATAATGGCTCGTACCAATGAAATGCGTTATATATCGCATCCATGCTGTCCAAATAGCTGTCGGAATTTAAATACCGAATTAAACTATCTTGCTTTCGGGTCCATTGGTCCAATTCCTCGCCCTCTGGGCGATATTCCTCCCAATAACTTAAATCCCGCATTTGATCACCTGGCAGTGAACCTACCTGCATCGCTCGCTTCACCGCAGGAATGATAGGCAAATCCATACCCTCTAATTGCCATTCGAAAACACTTTTTATTTCGTTATTACGGATCGTAATAAATGCGTTGGAAAATAGATGTCCCTTAGTGTAGGTTTGCTCGACCGTCAATTTTCCAACCGTGCCCTTAAATGAAATTGGTCTTAACTGCGATGCATTGATAAGTACGGTCCCAGACCAGCCGCTCATGCCTGGCTTTGGAACAAAACTTAGTTCAACAAAAGACTCCCCTGCAAACAAATATTCCTTTAACCAACGAAACTCATATACATTAAAACAATCCCAGTCCAATAATCCTGAAACAGTACGAGCAGATGCCTCTGGTATTTCGTTAGAGCTAAACGGATAAAAGAAAGCACGATCGAAGGACATCTCAGGATACTTCTCGAACAGTCCGGCATCCTGATCCCCATTGAAATCAAAAGATGGATTTATAGTAAAACTTGCATCAAAACGTACAGATCGTCCATCATTTGGTGCGTATTTACTGTAATCACGATAAGCCTGCACCTCCTGTCGTACTACTGGGCCGTTAAAAAACACATGAGCAACTTGCTCAAAGTCAACAGCATTAGTAGAACTCGTATACTTCCGGCTGTAATACTTTAAATTGTCAGGAGCCGAACGCTCCAAACGCCTCCAATTTTGCTTTAAAGCTTTGACTAAAACCTTCGCAGGATCTTCATGATCAATAACCGTTACTTGTTGCAAAATTATGCTTGTATCGTTCTGTCCTATTAAGGAAGCAGATAAAAACACCAAGACAATTACAGCAAAAAGTGATCGATTCATTTTTAGTTTAAACATGAGCACAAGGTAAAAAGAAAACCCCCTCTGCACTAGTGCACAGAGGGGGCTGCTTAAACATTGTCGGTATTAATCAAACAACCTTTTCTTCTTCGCTGCATTCCATCCCATTGAAAGACCAAACCTGTAGGATGATCCGTCTTTAGGTGGTATGAGAAAGGCATTGATAGGGAAATTCATTTCTCCACTTTTCACCGTCTTACCCACTGAGAATACTAATGCAGTACTAAAGCTTATTTCACCGCGACTGTCCAATTGACCGTCTAAGGTTCTCGAAACATCGATGGTTGGACCGAAAGCAAACTCCCAACCAGAATTGTTCGATCGTAAACCATTCAAAATGGTTAGGTTCGGAATGAATCGATTCGATTCAAGACCAGAAATCATCGGAACAATCTCGGCTAAGGCCTGCCAGTTACCAGTGGTGATGTATGCTTTCTCAAATTGATAACCAAACTGCGAAGACAACGGAATCTGTTGATTGAAACCTCCCTCATTTAAAGGCTTTGCTAAAATTTTCGCATTATTCCCCGTCACGAAACCGAAGCCCATACGAGGACCCTCTGCAACCAACGTTCTGTCAAACGGGTTATTCAGAATGTTATCGTAATCATTGGCAACGGTGACGCGACGAACTAACTCTGGATCCACCTCTACACCCAACATATCTTTGAGGGCAAGTTCTGCCATAAGGAGATCATTTTTAGGAACATCGACATAATTTCGATTAGTACTCTTAACAAATTTTCCTTCCGTAACATCAAATAGTCGTACGGTAGTACTCACTTTTTCACCGAGCAAGTTCATGGAACCTGTTAAAATAAAATCAACTTCTAACTGCTCACCGTACTCTTTTAGACAGATTCTGGAGAAACAGCCTGTGAAATCTTTACCGTCACGTTCAGAAATGTACTCTATGTCGTAGTTATCCATTACTTCGTACCCGGACATGTTAATCATCTCTAGGGACAGCTTTTGAATGATCTGGTAGCGTTCTACTTCATTATAACCACGTGTGTCAAAATCTAATACAGCTACAGAGGGCTTAGATTGCGCATTTGAGCTTAGGACGCTCAATGTTAATGCAATACCAAATAATAATTTTTTCATAGTTCGTTATTTTAATGTCTTTCGACATTGCTAAAGTCCAACAAACTTATTCACATGTTAAACCTAAAAAATCCCGATATGAATCAGTTCGGGCTGTTTTTACGTGATTAATTGTGTAATAACATGTTTTAAGTATCAAAATTGATACTTCTTATTCTTTTCGAATGCCCTGTATAAGCTTGCCCTGCTCACGCCAACGTATTGCGCAAGTGTCATTCTGTCCATGAATTGGTACAATTCTCGTCGATGTTGTTGCACCCAGACTATACGATCCGGCGTTTTGTTCATCCGCAACATATTTAACCTTTCTCGTCTACCCCTTTGAATCTCCGCTGTACCGCTTATGTATAATAGATTGATCAAGATTGGATATTGTTGAAGAAGCTTCTGATACTCTGCTTCCTTGAGCCTTAAAATCTCAACGCTAGTATATGCCACGAAATAATGTAGTGGTCTTCTGTTTGCGAACAGGGTATCCTCGTTCACGAAAATAGAAGACGGCGGAATCATATTAAAGAGGCTATCTTCATTCGAATAAGGACTGCGATACATCTCCTTTAAAAACCCATCTTTTAAAAACCAGAAGTCCTTGTTCGTTGCGCCCAATTCAAGCAAGACTCTACCTTTCTCAGCGCGAATGCCAGAATCCATTGCAGCAATAATAGCATCTATAGCTTCATCAAAATATTCTGAATACACCGGTAATGATTCAAAGTAGTTTCGCATAGCGACTTTTTCCCCACTATTCATGACCAATTTCTTTTAAGGACCTAAATAACGATGCACGAGAGATGCCTAAATAATCCGCTAATTCTCTCCTGGGTATCAAGTGTAATAAATCTGGAAATTGTTCCAATGCAGCGTGAATCCTATTTGTTCCCGAGCTCTGGAGCATCTCATAGGTAGTATTCCGATATTCTGTCATACTTAGGTTGATCAACACCTTCATTAATTTAACACCAAGGCCTCCTTGACGAAGAACGTTTTGAAAATGTATGGATGGTAAGTAGGCGACTTTCGCCTTCGATAGCGCCTTGGAATAGGTATCTGAGCGGTTAGAATATAGCAAGGAGTCTTCTGAAAAAGCAAATTTACCTGGACGATAGAATCTCAGGATAAACGAATGTGTACCTCGTTTTAAATATTCTGCGAAAGTGCCTTCAAGTATAAAATGAAGATCTCCAATTTCTGAATCTAAATCCCATAAGGATTCTCCAATATTGACATTTCTTAGAATGAATTCATTACTCAGTGCTCTCAACGCTTGGCCTTCCTCTTCACCTTGAAGATTAATATGAGAACGTAATCCGTAATAGAGTCGTTCTACCTCTTTTTGAGACAGCATGGCTTTCGGTTATTGGTTTGGTTTGGTTTGGTGGTTACAATTTATTAAAAAATGCCATCTACCTAAATCAAAAAGTCAAAAGTTTCAAGCATTGACCAATTCGCTTCCAACAATAGAATGAACATAATCCTTGTTAATATCACAGCTTTCTCAAAATAATATTACTCACCAAAGACAGCGAGAATCGCGGAGACAGAAATTTATAGTGAATTAGAATCTATGTTGATAACATCTTTAGCGCATGCTCTCGAATTATTGTAGATTACAATGTGTTAATTTAAATACTTGTTTATGAAACAGATTTGTAGAATTAACCAAGCCATAAAACTTTTTAAAGGAGACCTTCCAAAGGTTAAGCATTATCTTCTTGTAAGGGGAATACGTATTACAGATAGTGTATTACGAGAACGACTCAAAGCACAATGAAAATTGTAAACATAGCCCTATTTAGGGCTATGTTTTTACCCTATTTTTGGCAAAACATCCAATAAAATGAAACGATTCTTCCTCATAGCCACCATTGGACTCCTATTTAGCTCTTGTGCGAGTCCTAATCGCAGTTTATACGATACTGCTAACACGCTTTACGGACAGAATTGGACGTACATGGGCACTATAATGGTTTATCCAGATATCATTTACAGCGATAAAATTACTACTGCCGATAAAACGCGGGAAATATCTCTTCACGACGGTCTTATCAGTTATGACAAAATGCTAGCCGCAGCGCGCAAAGAATATGGTGATTCTGTGACTATCGCAAATATTAGAATTTATACAGAGGAGTTTAAAACTCGATGGTTTGGCAGAAATTCAGACGTTCAAGCCATGGTGGACGTTATCTACGTCACGAAATAAACTAATTACAGAGATGAAGTAAGGTGCCGTCAAAGTGTGCTTTATAATCGGTAATTCGGTGATAGGTGGCCTCGAGCTCTTCTAGATAGCAAGCCACCTCTTCGTAACATGTTTCAAAGAAATCGTCTTCAATCAGATTTAAACTTAACCTGTATTGCTCAAGCGCATTTAATACTTGACGTGCCGTAGCGCCATAGGTCTCGAAAAAATAAACAGAATGTGAACGTAATAGTGACAGGTTAAAACCGTTTTGTTTAAACTCGAAAATGATCTGTACCTGCGCATTGTCCTTTAATAACGGTTCCGGTAATGCGCGTATAATTTCTTGAAAAGCATGCAAGAAACACAACTTACTTACGATTAATCTGTTGGTTGTATTAGCTACATCACTAAATAGAATGTCAGCGTTGTTTATTCTGAGATTATCCACACAAATAAGTTAAGAATAAAAATTTCATGTTTAAGGATTACGACCAAAGAGTTTCACAAAATAACTTGTATACACTCATTAGCGAGGGAGAACATGGTGAGCAAGATTTTAAATACCGAATTACCGATGCGCGTAAGATTGCTCGAACATTAAGTGCTTTTGCTAACACCTCTGGGGGCCGATTACTTGTTGGTGTAAGAGATAATGGCAGTATCGCTGGCGTTAAAGACGAGGATGATATTTACATGCTCGAGAGCGCATCAGAGGTTTTTCTTAAACCTGCCTTAAAGCTAAAAGTATGGGCGCATGATGTTGATGGTAAGCTGGTATGGGAAATAGAAATTAGCGAAGGCAAGAATAAGCCCTACCAGGTTGATGAGGTAGACGGTTTAAAAGCCTATTATCGAAATGGCGATCAAAACTTTATTGCAAACGCAGTCTTAAAAGAAATCTGGAAGCAGGACCGATTAAAAGAATCCAAGCATCCCGTTGCATTTTCCGTAAAAGAACAAAGGCTTATTCAATATTTGAAAGATTATGATGAGGTCAGTGTCAGTAAAGCAGCAAAGGTGATGGAGTTGCATAGAAGCAAGACTATCGAAATCTTAGCCCGATTGGTAAGGTGGAATGTCATTAAATGGACACACGATACGCAAGAAGGATTTAAATATTGCCTTTAGCGGTAATACTCGTGCGCATTCGGTATTGTCCTTAGCGACCACTCTATAAGGGTATTCAATTCATCTTCTTCTTCAAGTCCTCTCTCAATACCGCTCAATTCCATTCGATGCGACAAATGATGTAAGACAATTCCGCAGCTTACAGATACATTAAAACTCTCTACAAAGCCCTGCATTGGAATGTAAATCAATTCATCCGCCATGGATTGTAGTAATGATGTTGCACCTTCTTGTTCATTTCCAAAGCAGATGGTCGCACTAACCGATGCATCAATAGATTCGATAGGCCGTGCTCGAGGATCGACCGCAGTGACATACAACTTACGACCTGTAGACTTTAATTGTCGAACCCAATTTTCCTGATTTCCCTCATTGTAGGTATTGAAGAAGGCCGTGTCGAGCCATTTTTCTACCCCTTTCGAAATCCCGGAAGCGACATTAAAGCGCTCGTTTTTATCATAGATATCCACACGGTGGATCCCGAACGCATCGGCCGTTCGCATGAGTGCTGAAGCATTCTGCGTCTTCATCATATCCTCTAAACCAAGAGAAAAATGACGGGTCCGTTGGGCCACTTTGGTTTTAAATAACGCTTTCTTGTGTTCGGTCAATCCTTCAGAAAGCTCCGCATACAATTTTCTTTTCTCGCTTATATCTAAGGTCATCCAATCAGTTGTGCTCATTTCTTCGTTTCTTTGCCAAGTCAAAAATAATAGAGATGTTCAGTAAGATAATTCGATTAGCATTAACTGCAGCAATTTTGGTTTGGTCAGGCTTGCAATTTGCAGATGGGGAAATTGGTAACGGTATTGCCTTGATCTTTCCAGCAGCCCTTGTTTTGTTGACTTATTTTAGAAATGAACGCTTGCTCATTTCGCTGTGGTACATGCGTAAAAGTGATGTGACAAAAGCTGAAAAAATGCTAAACGGCATACGCAAACCGGAAAAAACCTTAATTAAAAGTCAATTGGCTTACTACTACCTTTTAATGGGGATGATTGAGAGCCAGCGAAAAGTAGGTAAGGCCGAAACTTTGCTAAAGAAGGCTTTAAACACTGGTCTGCGCATGAATCAAGACAAAGCATTGGCAAAACTCAATCTAGCAGGTATTGCGCTGACCAAGCGTCGCAAAAAGGAAGCCCAGATCTTGTTAACTGAGGTTAAGAAATTGGACACTAAAAATGTACTTGCTGAACAAACAAAGTACATCAAACAACAAATGAAGCGCATCTAAGGAATGGGCTTGAACTTATAGGTTATTCAGGTGTTAGCTGAACTAAACGTAACACCGATGCATACCCTCGAACGTACTCAACGCTTACCTATTTCTGTCGAAGAGGCGTGGAAGTTTTTCCAATCACCAGAAAACTTAGCCGCCATCACCCCAGATTATATGGGGTTCAATATTTTATCTGAAACGCCGGCTAAAATGTATCCTGGGTTGTTTATTCATTATAAAGTAAGTCCACTTTTAGGGATTAAAATGAGATGGACTACAGAAATCACGCATGTAGAGGCCCCTTCTTATTTCGTGGATGAACAGCGTGTAGGCCCGTACAGTATTTGGCACCACGAACACCACTTTAAAGCGATAGAAGGTGGTGTAGAAATGCTCGATCGCGTGAATTACAAAGTACCCTTTGGTTTATTAGGGAAAATCTTCCATCCCATCATCGTTCGCCCCAAACTGGAGCAAATATTTGATTACCGCGTTCGAAAAACGGAGGAGTTGTTTGGAAAGTGGAAGTAGTCGCACTAGGTATAGATTATGGCAGTAAAACTTCGGGTTTTACTGCAATGGCAAGCTACTGCTCCAATGGTGAAGTGCAAATCTTTCAGAGTACTAAAGGAAAAGATGCCGATGCTTGGATTCTGTCCCTCATAGACGAACTTAAACCGCAGTCTGTTGCCATTGACGCACCATTAAGTCTTCCGGGTGTTTATACAGATCCTACTTTCTTTAAAAACTACCACTACAGGGAGTGCGACAGGCTTACAGGTGCAATGAGTCCCATGTTCCTAGGCGGTCTTACAGCACGGGCAATGCAATTAAAGGCAAAACTGAAATCGCAAGGAATTGAATCAGTAATTGAAACCTATCCAAAGATGGTTTGCAGCTTGATAGGACTAGATATGAAACGGTATAAAAAGGATGTAAATTACTTACAGCAACTCCGTTTTAGCGATTATCTGGAAGACGCACTAGAAGTTCAGGAAGTACAGAATTGGCATCAATGGGATGCGTTAATGGCCTTGTTGGCCTGTTTAAAACATCAAAATGGAACCGCTACAGCACTAGGGGATTACAAAGAAGGAATCATATATTTTTGACGCATGTCTGAAGAGAAAAGAACATTTAATCCAATCGATCCCGAAAAGATCGCTGAAAATGCGAATTTACTGCCCTATGGTTCGTCTGTATCTGCGCCAGCCTTCCAAGCTGTAGATACCCTGAAGAACAAAAGCCTAGACGTCAATGCCATGGAAATGCAGACGGATATGCAGCTTGACCAAATTCGACAACAAATTGAATTGCTGGCGCAACAAGCTGGAAAAATTCAGGCACGTAAGGCACTAAGTGAACAGATCTATTCGGCTCATATGGGCTTTAAACCTGAAATCAACCACACGTACTACCTTTACAAGAAGGACGAAAGTAGTAATGTACTCAGTATGATTGCTCCTCACGAGTGGCGAAAGTGTCCATATGAGTTCTTAAATAAGGTATTACTGCTGGCAGATCATACTTGGGATATCATAGACTAATGTTAGAGCACATCCATCATCTAGAAGCGCCAGCATCACCCACAATTGTTTTATTGCATGGATATGGCAGCAACAAAGAAGATCTTTTCGGTCTTCAACCGTATTTCAAAGGATATAACCTCGTTTGCTTTCAAGCACCAGATGCAATAGGTATGGGCGGCTATGCCTGGTATCCTATAGACTGGAATAATGGCGCCAAAATCATTGATAGTGGAGAAGTTGAATTCGCAAAAAATCTGGTTTTGGACGCTATCACAAAATGGACTACAGCCCATGACATTACTGGAACATTGATTTTAGGCGGCTTCTCGCAAGGGGCCATTCTATCAACGGCCATTTATGCAAGCGGATATAATGCCGCCGGCTACGTATTCTTGAGCGGCTATGCCTTGCCAGATTGGCGCGAAGCACTGAATTCGTTTACGTCAACGGTTCCGGTCTTCCAATCACATGGCACAGAGGACCCCGTTATTCCCTTTGAATGGGCGAAGGCAACATCTGAAATTTTAGCATCTAACCCCAATTACCGGTTTCACGAATATTCCATGGGCCATCACTTGAATATGCCTTGCATAGAGGCGCTGCAACTATTCCTTAGGACAACTCTATCCTAGAGCTGCTACTATTGCTTGGCTAGCTCTACCAGCGCCATAAAGATCCTTGGAGCCGGGTTTAAAGCTAGAAATAATACCTCGTGCAGTTGGTATGAGTTTTTCCGTTTTATTTGGGTCAAACAATACGCTTGCACCCATTTCAATCAATTCGATCCATTCTGTTTCCCCTCGCAAGGTTACGCACGGTTTATCTGAATAATAGGCTTCTTTTTGTAAACCACCACTATCCGTCAGCACCAACGTAGTTTGCTGTAGGGCCCATAGCATCTCTAAATAGCCTACAGGTGGAGCAATTTTGACCTCCAATTTCAATCCAAATTCTTCTAAGCGTACTGCTGTTGCTGGATGCAAAGGCATCCAAACCGGCATCACGTTTCGATGAAACGAATTTATTTCTCTTACTAAAAAACCTAATCGTTCTGGTTGACTGATATTTTCAAAACGATGCATAGTCACCAGTGCGAAGGGTTTATTAAAAAAAGAATGTGGGCCCATCTTTAAAGTATGTGCTGCTTTTGACCGAAACATCTGCAAAGCATCTAGCATCACATCCCCTACTTGAGTAATGGCATTATCGCTAAATCCCTCTTTTTTCAAGTTCTCTGATGCTTGTGACGTAGGGGTAAAAAGCCATTTTGAAAGTTGGTCCGACTCTATTCTATTATGTTCCTCCGGCATTTCCAAATTATAGGAACGTAAACCAGCTTCTACATGAATGAGCGGCACGTTGCACTCTTGCGCCATACGAGCACCAGCTAACGTTGAATTCGTATCGCCGTAAACGAGCGCCATATCTGGTTGTATTGCCTCGAAAATAGGCTTTAAGTCTGTCTTCATTTTTGACAGCATCGCATCCCTACTCAAATTACCGCAGTTTAAAATAGCATACGGTTTAGGAAGGCTCATTTCTTCAAAAAAAACAGTACTCATCTCCGGATCATAATGCTGCCCCGTATGAATCACAAACTCCTGATAACCAACTGACTGAAGAGCCCTACTTACAGGAGCGCTTTTTATGAATTGAGGACGTGCTCCAACTACTGTAACAACCTTCATCTTAGGAGGTGACTAAAAAGACTGCGCCGTTTCTTAATTCATATTTCTCACCAGTTTTATCACAAAATGCAGTAGAACTGTCTTCAAAATATAGACGTGAGCCAGCCTTACTCACCCACCCCTTTAGCTTGGCCGGCACTCCGTAGATAAATGCATAATCAGGAACCTCACTGGTCACAACAGCACCGGCGCCAATAAAAGCATAAGCTCCTATTGTATTGCCGCAAACGATCGTTGCATTTGCTCCTATAGAGGCGCCCTTTTTAACGAGAGTTTTCGAATAATTCTTCTGCTCAATGAAACTACGAGGCGCATTCACATTTGTAAACACCATAGATGGACCGAGAAAGACGTCGTCCTCAATTTCGACACCACTGTAGACGCTTACGTTATTCTGAATTTTTACACCTGATCCTATTTTAACCGAAGCACCAAGAAAAACATTTTGGCCAATAACACAATCTACACCAACTGTGCAATGAGACATGATATGTGAAAAATGCCAAACCTTAGTGCCCGTTCCTATGTGAACACCCGCATCGACGACCGCAGTTTCGTGTACAAAAAAATCATCCATAATTAGGAAAAGTATTTTGTTATTGCATCTTTAATAGCCAAGATATCATTGGGCGCCAATGCTTCATGCACCGGAATACTAATAACGCTCCTAGACAACTTTTCGCTTATTGCTAAGGAAGTTCTAGGCTCAAAATGCGCATATGCTTTTTGTTTGTGCAGAGGAATAGGGTAATACACCATGGTTGAGATGCCTTTTTCTCTCATATACTCCACAAATCTATCACGTTTTTCGCTTGGAATAGTAAGTGTAAACTGATGGTACGTGTGATTAGAGAAGGATGCTGTTTCGGGAACAACAACTTGTTTCAAAGGTTGAAAAGCGGCTAAATACTGTTCGGAAATGAGTGTTTTGGCAGAAAGCGCCTCAGGCAGGAACTTTAACTTCACAGCAAGAGCAGCTGCCTGAATAGGATCAAGTCGAGAATTCAAACCCAGTAAATGATGCTCGTATTTTTTACGCTGACCATGGCTTGCTATGGACTTAGCTTTGACTAAAAAGTCAGCGTTTGTGCTTGATATTGCTCCACCATCCCCTAGAGCTCCAAGGTTTTTTGTTGGAAAAAAACTAAACGTTCCAAAGGCCCCGACGGTTCCTGCAAATCTGCCTGAATACTTACCCTTAATGAATTTTGCACCAAATGCCTGTGCGGTATCCTCTACAATTGGAATTCCTACAGCTATTTTTTCTAAAGACTCAATATCAGCACATTGCCCGTACAAATGAACCGCAATAATTGCCGCTGTTTTATCAGACAGTACGTCCTTAACCGAATTCGGGTCAATGGTAAATGTTGATTCATTTACATCACACCAAACCGCAACGGCACCTAATAATGCAATGACTTCAGCACTTGCCGCGTAGGTAAAAGCCGGCACAATCACTTCGTCTCCAGGTTGAATACCTAAAGACATTAATGCGATTTGCAGCGCGTCAGTCCCATTGCCAACACCAATGATTGGAGCGTCAAGAAAAGACGCTGCTTGTTTCTCAAAAGCCTCTACAACTGGACCTCCAATATACCCACCGCCATGAACTACCGATAGTACAGCTTCGTCCAAAGCACCCTGGTAAGGCGCGTGGATTTTGGGTAAATCTACCATTGGAATAGGCATACACAGGTGATTGGAATTATACTGCAAAATAGGGCGAATCCGTTAGCTTAAAAAATATAACCTAATCGAGCTTAAGCCAACGGAGTTGGGCAATACGGTCCCCATCGATAAGTCGAACAAGATATAAGCCAGCACTTCCGGGAATATTTAATTGCTTACGATAAGTTCCAATTGGCAGTTCTTCGAGATAAATTTGCTCCCCCTGAGGATTGAATACTGCTAATTCCGCTTTTGTACTCGTGGTCAGAAAAACCAATTCGACCCATTCATTTCCAGGATTCGGAAAAGCGACAAATTCAGGTAGTGAATCTGTACGAGACCAACTAACATCTTCTGATTTCCTCCCCCCTTTGGTTGGACACAGCAATACACTTGGGGGCTGGCTGGAAGCGTACAACAAGTAAACTGTGTCTTTTCCTACAGTTAAGAGGTTACTGTTGGCCTTAGAAAAACTAGTGTTATCGGCGTATATGTAATGGTATGA
Source organism: Bacteroidota bacterium (assembly GCA_003045825.1). GTDB lineage: Bacteria > Bacteroidota > Bacteroidia > Flavobacteriales > Schleiferiaceae > UBA10364. The sequence continues at coordinate 32,219 of PZPA01000004.1, read as the reverse complement.
TCCATTGTAGCTTAGACTTGCAGAAGGAGAAAAACTACCGGTTACATCGTATAATACTTGCTGATTGAACGTGTTATGTCCTTGCTGAAGCTCTAGCTTCTCCAAACTTTGAAAGCTCACCCCGACTGTATTGTTCTCGAAAGTGTTTCCAGCATTTTTGGCCAATTTCAATTGGCCTTTAGAGGCTTGAATTCCAACAGTGTTGTGTGCGAAATCACTACAGAAAACATGAAGCTTTGATTGGTTCGTTTGTATACCCGCCGACGTATTTGATGAAAAACTACAGAATTCCAGCTGTACCCATTTACCAGGCCCTTTAAGGACTATGCCAACGTTATTATTATGAAAAACTGAGCGTTCGAGAAGAAAATCAGCGCCAGTGATCATCCCTCCGGTGGTGTTGCCAGTGAATGAATTAGCCGAAAACAACTGTGGTGGTGACAGTGCGCTTAAGCCCATATTAGCATCTGAAAAAGTCGTATTCGCTAAACCCCACTGCACTGAATCAGCAATCGAAAGTGCTGGATTACCGCCGTGAAATTGACAATGTTGAACTTCCGAAACTCCTTCAAGCACTGAAATGGAAGCTGTTTGTTTCTTACCCGTTTTGACAAATTCAGTATTCCACAACTGGGATAAACTGTGCAAACGTAGCGTAGCCTCTGAATCAAGGGTCACTTTACATTGATCCATTGCAAAATGGTCCAATTGTGAAGGGATGTTCAGTGTAGAGGAAATCTTAATTTCCGCGTCCTCCAAATGCATCACAGCGCCTTTTTCGGCAGTTACAGCAGCATTTCCGCTAAAGTAGAATTGACCAGGCCCTTGCGGCTGAAACAGCGCATCTGATTCCAGTACAAGCATGCCCTGTAACTGAATGGTACCACGATCTAAAACTATCGAAACTCCTTTTTCCACAATCAACGCCCCTTCCCTACTAATTTCCAATCGACTGCCCGGTTCAATAAATAAAGTTGCCCCCTTGTGCAGCACTAAAGCGCTTGATTCATTTACACGTAGAGAAGCTAGATTATTTGGGCCATCACCTATCCGTAGGTCTCCATAGATATGCACTGTATCCCTGGTACAGCCATGACCTACGAAGCAATGCACCGCTTGCTTCGCTGCACTCGCAACCGTCGAATTCGCTGGGCCAATACCCGTAGTGAGCCCAAGCCCTAGGGTTATATTTTTGGGAACAATAAGTCTTCCTAGATTGCTCTGAACGGCCCCAAAATAGGTATGTTCCTGAGCGAGATTAAAATCGGTCTTTAATGTATCGCTCAACTTTTGGTCGTAGATGGTACGCAATTGAGACAGACCGAAAGAAATAATGGTTGAATCAACGCTGATGTGCGCTTGATTGGTGCCAACTGCATCGTGAATTATTCCAGGCGCTATGAAAGTGTGAAAAGAAGGTATCGGTTGATTGCGTATGGGCTGGTACGCCAAACTATCGCTTACGTCTAATGCACTAAATGAAGGTATAAAGCAATGCGTAGCGCTGAATATTTCACTCAGAATCGGTAACTGAAATGCCGTCGCTGTTGCTGTCCAACCTCCTGGTGCCTCATCATAATGTTCAGGGAATTTATTCTTTAATACCGTGTGGGCTCCTTTCGTCATACCCTTCTGCATTTTTAAAAGTCCTTGATTTGTACGTTTTTGTCTTTTAACGACTGCTTTTGAGAGCATTGCTTTTGATACACCCGGGATATATGGACCTACAGCAGCAATGAATTGAACCTTACGGGCTGAACAAGCTGCCATCCAATTCATCTTAAATGCCGTTAGTAACTGCCGGTATGAAGTGGCATAAAACAGATATGTTCCTGCATGATCCGTGGCAACAGCTTCGGTACCAAAGACTAAAAGGGAATCACGATATCCATCGATATTAAATGCAATGGTATCCGAATGAAATGCGACGGCGTGCCGAATACAAGTCTCCAGCCTTAAGCCGTGCCTGAAATAGCGACTGAGAGGATCCTGCAATGTTTGAGTGAGTCCCATGTCACTGCCGTTAGATATAGCGAACCTGCGCATTCCTGAAGGAGCCAATGCCGTAACTTTCATTACCTGTTCGTGCGCTTGACGGGCAGAAGCATCAAAATGCGAGATAAGTAATTCGCGCGCAGCATCTGAATTCACAACAGCAGACCAAGGGTTTCGAGCCATGGGTACAAAAGGTAATAATTCGGCATAATATTTACTGGCTGCTTGCAGTCCAACGGGAATAAATGCGCCACGGTGTGGCACATCGTATGACCCATAACCAACGATATTATAACAACAGCCTGAAGCAGCTAAATCGTTTATAGCCATCTTCGCGATGAGTCCACCCATAGAAGCCCCAATCACCGTAATCTCAGCCAGAGGATTCTTAGCGTGCAACCAATTCAACGTCTTTAGTACATTGATTTTATTCTCCATAAGCGACAATTTTGCTTCTCGAAAATCTATATGCACAATATCGAAACCAGCTAAAGTGAGGGAATCATACAGCCAACTTAAAGGATGAATGTGCTGAAAGATCTGGTCGCCATTTTCATCAAACACATAGCCACTACTAATGCTTTTGTATGTAAGATTACCGTAGGGTTGTACGGAAGATTCAAATCCTTCCACCACCACAACAGGCTTTTGAAGGCCCGCGCTAGGGTCGGCATATCTTAATGTTACTCGTGCGCCATATTCTGGATCCGCATTAGGTACACAAGGTGATGATGGAAGCAAATCTGTCAATACTTCTTGATGGGCCACGGGAGTATTAAATACGACGTTCACTTTAAGCTTACTCTCCACCGTTTTGCCGTTTTTATATCCTCTTATTCTTAGTTCTTTCACAACGTGCTCTACCTGCGAAGTGGAACAATGGTAGTTGATTGTCACCAGTTGATTTGTAATGACGCTACGAAACCCTGCACCATCGGCAAAATCTACGGTGATACTGTCTATACCCCCTATATTTTGATAAACTTCACTTGAACTGAGTTGGAAGGTTACAGATGCCGTATTTGTTTCGCTGTAGGTTGAGGAATACAATGCTGAACCTATGAAAGTCGTGTCTTGCATTACTGCTTGTTGCGCTAACTTTTGTGGATCTCCCTGGTAAACAGGATACTGCCCCTGGTCGTCAATGGTAATGTATTCGTCGACCAATTCGAATTGGCCTTTATCAAAATCCAAGAATCCTTGAGCAATAGCCGTTGAATCAAGAGTGTTAAAAGTTGCCCAGAGTAACATCAAAGGCACATCAACTTTACCCATGTATTTATGCTCTAGACTCAAACTATCCCAAGGCATGAGACGCAAGTTATTTTGTGGATAAAATGCCTTGTTGGAATCTCGCAGCTGGCTCTGATACAAGTCCATATATACGTACTGAAATTGCTCTATCGTAGCACTCCTGCCGGGTAGGCTTCCTGTATGAAAATGAGGATCTAAGGGCCCTTGGTGGGTGAATAAATGTACTGCACTGACATCATGCAATAATCCAGTAGCGAAAAGATGAGACGGTAATTTTTCATAGATCCAATCCAATGAATCTTGCAATTGGGCATTCGAAGTAATGGGAATAAGGATACAAATGACCCAAGAAAATAGACGAAGTAGTAATGCTTTCATAAGACGCGATATTTGAGGTTTCTATTCAAATTGGCACGCCATATTCTAAAAGTCAATTTTTGTAAAGAACTAAAAGTTGCGAACAAAAAAAGCCCCCAATCCTCACGGATTGGGGGCTTCTGAAATTTTGCTTTGCGGTAGCTTACATCGCGCCGTCGAGCTTCGCAGCGAGTACTTGCTTGCTTGTTGCTCCAACTTGCTTGTCTACGATTTCACCGTTTTTAAATACCAATAGTGTTGGAATGTTACGCACACCAAACTGCTGCGCCACTGCACCTTCTGTATCTACGTTTAATTTGCCTACCACAGCTTTACCTTCGTAATCGCCAGCCAATTCGTCGACTACAGGTCCAACCATGCGGCAAGGGCCACACCATTCTGCCCAGAAATCAACCAAAACAGGCTTATCTGATTTCATTACAATCTCTTCGAAGTTTGCTTCTGTTATTTCGAGTGCCATAAAAAATGTATTTCGTTTTCTTAATTCAAAAGTAGGGCCAATATAACCTTGTAACCTATAGTCAATACCTATGAACTCATTGATGTTATCCACACCAAAAGGCACCATTCTGTTAAAAACCCTAGCGCACCAATAACAAACGCGATTGCTCGTTTATACGAACAACGTACGTCCCGCGCGGCCATTCGCTTATGTCTAGATTTTGTCCATCTGGCAAGGTCCCCTCGTAGTAGACCCTCCCGATCGCATCCATGACTTGAATTTGAGCGAAAGGGCTTGAAGATTCTATGGCGACTTTATCCACTGCGGGGTTGGGAAAGCAAGTCCATGTAGTCTTCTCCTCCTCCGCGGTCCCAATGATATATTGAAGGCCAAAAGCGAAACCGCCCATATATCCCTTCGCTGTGGTGTCCAAACGTATCCAGCGCTCCGGATAAGAACTAGCGATATCAAACTGAAGAAGAGAATCACCTTCAAAATACAATTGTGTGACCAACGTATCAGTGAACCATGCATCCGTTAAATAGCTTTTGATGTGAATGTGTGAGGGTCGGTAAGGATAAATACCCGGCAATTCTGTATGAAAAACTGTAGACTTACCAGATAGCTCCAATTTCCCGCGGTAGGCGAAATTATTAGGGTTGCCGTCTACGTTGCTGTAATCCCCTTGCGCATCTGCATGCCACATTTCAACCATGTAAGTACTGGACAACGTGTCTAAATCAACCGTATCACAATTCCAAGAGACGTAAAAGGTAAGCTGTAAGGCTCTGGAGGTATCCGAAATACCCGGTGCAAGAGTGTCATTAGTTATGAGCGGTGCGTTTGCAATAAAGTAAGGACCCAGCTGGTCAGCGGTTGTCACACAATTCACCTGCGCTATCAAAGGGGTTGCGAACAACAAAACTATACATCCTATCCAGTTTTTCATTTAGCTAATCACCTTTGGTTGCAAGTGTTCATGTTGCTCTAGAACCTGCAGTAAATCCTTTGCAATGGTTACTTTGAATTCTTTTACCGGCAACTTTATATCCAGCTTCTCCTCCGCATCTATCACATGCAACTTAACACGTTTCTTGCCCGGATGAAGCGACAGGAGCTCATGCAGTTCATCTACTAGTGGCGTTGTTAACCACTGCAGGTTCAATTTTATCTCAAGGCTCTTGCTGCTTTCCTCCAATACTTCTGACAGTAATCTAACCTCTGCAACATCGACACTCAAACGTTCAACAAAGCCTTCACCTTGGCGTTGATTAAATTTACGGCCGCGCGCTTTTATGTAGAGCAATTGTTCGTTATCGAAGAAATGTCGAAACTTAAGGTAATCTTCACCGAAGAGTTTGAACTCATAGTCCCCGTGAAAGTCCTCGAGTCGGAATATCCCCCAGCCTTTGCCCATTTTAGAAATCCTATGCTGCGCATCGGTAACTATACCCGCGACAGTTACTTCCCGTCCCAAGATGCTTTCTACATGGTTCAAACGGCTCAAAGATGCGTTACAAAAGTATTTAATCTCCGTTCGATAATCATCCAGTGGATGAGAACTGAGGTACATTCCATTAATCTCTTTTTCCTTCTTAAGGGCAACAATAGAAGGCCATTCAGGTACAACTGGCATAGTGGGCGGCGGAAGTTCTTCGCCAGAACCTTCACCAAAAAGTGAGGCTTGGGCACTTTCTGAATCGTTTTTCTTGCCTTGTACGTATTTGATCGCTTTTTCCACAAAACTGCGTCCACCCTCCTCTTCTGAGAAGTACATGGCACGGTGCGTCCCCTCGAAGTCGTCCATGGCTCCGCCAAGAATGAGACACTCTATGGTTTTTCTATTGGCTTGACGGAGGTCTATTCGTTCAAGTAAATCGAAGAGATTTTTGAATTGGCCACCATCCTCGCGTTGCGATATAATCTCGCGCACAGCATTTTCACCAACGCCCTTCATACCGCCCATTCCAAAACGTACGGCACCTTTCGGGTTCACGGAAAAACGCAATAAACTTTCATTGACAGAAGGACCTAAAACAGGCACGCCAATGCGGCGGCATTCCTCCATGAAGAAGGTTACTGTCTTTAGATCTGACATGTTATTCGATAATACGGATGCCATGAATTCAGCCGGATAATGTGCTTTGAGATAGGCCGTTTGAAAGGCTACCCAGGCGTAACAAGTAGAGTGTGACTTATTAAAAGCATACGAAGCAAAGGCTTCCCAGTCCTTCCAAACCTTTTCGAGAACGTCTCTATTGTGACCGCGTTCTTCCCCACCGTCCAGGAACATCGGCTTAAGCTTATCGATGATATGCTTCTGCTTTTTACCCATACCCTTGCGAAGAATATCGGCTTGACCCTTTGTAAAACCTGCCAGTTCCTGAGACAAAAGCATTACCTGCTCCTGATAAACAGTAATTCCATACGTTTCCTTGAGCTTGCCCTCCATGGCGTCTAAATCGTAAACGATCTCCTTTCTTCCGTGCTTCCGTTCAATAAACTCCGGTATGTATTCCAACGGACCGGGACGGTACAGTGCATTCATTGCGATGAGGTCTGCAAACTCTGTGGGCTTGAGTTCTTTCAAATATTTTTGCATTCCAGCACTTTCGTACTGGAAGATTCCCACAGTTTCTCCTCGTTGAAATAATTCGTAAGTTTTCGTGTCATCAAGCGGAAAACTATCCGGGTCTAAATCTACATCGTGACGTTGTTTAACCAAACGGCATGCCTCTTTGATAATGGTCAGCGTACGAAGACCTAAAAAGTCCATTTTAAGCAGTCCTGCGTCTTCAACCACGGAGTTGTCAAATTGGGTACACCACATTTCTGAATCCTTCGCGCGCGCTACAGGTACTAATTCTCTAATATCACTTGGAGTAATAATTACACCACATGCATGAATGCCCGTGTTGCGCAAAGAGCCTTCCAAAACACGCGCTTGATTAATGGTTGTAGCCTCAAGCGTATCACCTTCTGACAACGCCTTAAGTTGCTGAACCAATCCTGCCTCTTCTGATCCAAATTTGCTCCGCAGCTCCTTGTCGTCCAATTCCCATAGCTTCTTGAGCTTGGTCATATCAGGAATGAGTTTTGCAATACGATCCGTATCTGGTAAAGGTAATTCTAGCACCCTTCCAGCATCGCGTATAGAACTCTTTGCTGCCATGGTACCATAGGTGATGATTTGAGCCACCTGTGACGCACCGTATTTATCAATAACATACTGTATGACCTTATCCCGACCTTCATCGTCAAAGTCAATATCAATATCGGGGAGCGATACACGTTCCGGATTCAAAAAGCGCTCAAAAAGCAGGTCGTATTTTATGGGATCCACATTAGTGATTCCCGTACAATAGGCGACTGCAGAACCGGCTGCAGAACCGCGACCAGGGCCGACACTTACGTCCATCTGTCGTGCGGCTTCACAGAAATCTTGTACGATCAAGAAATACCCCGGATAGCCAGTGCGTGCAATGGTTTCTAACTCAAAGTCCAAGCGCTCAGTAATTTCCGGCGTCAAATCTTCATAGCGTGTTTTAGCCCCTACATATGTTAAATGACGCAGATAAGCATTTTCGCCACGCTGTCCGCTGTCAATTTTATCTTGTGGATCCTGAAATTCTTCAGGTATATCAAACTCTGGAAGAAGCACATCTCGCTCTAACGGATAGAGTTCAACCTTATCTATTATTTCTTTAGTGGTGTTCAATGCCTCAGGGAGGTCAGAAAACAATTCCACCATCTCCTCTTTCGTCTTAAAGTAGAATTCTTGATTTGGGAATCCATAACGGAAGCCGCGACCTCGACCTATAGGTGTGCTTTTTTGAGCGCCTTCTTTGACGCAGAGTAAAATATCATGCGCCTCCGCATTCTCTTGAGTCAAGTAAAAGGTATTGTTCGCTGCAATGTATTTTATGCCGTACTCCTTCGCATAGCTGAGTAATTGAAGATTCACGTGGTCCTCTTCTTCAAGTCGGTGACGGTTAAGTTCTAGGTAAAAGTCATCGCCAAACTGGTCACGCCACCATTCTAAGGCTTCTCGAGCCTGTGCCTCACCAACATTGAGGTACAAATGCTGAATTTCACCGCGTAGTCCACCGCTTAGTACAATTAAATCCTCCTTGTGCTCTAAGAGGTATGATTTATCTATTCTAGGGACATAATAAAAGCCGTTCAACATTCCCTCACTGCTGAGCTTCGCAAGGTTATGATAGCCATTTTTGTTCTTGGCCAAAAGTACAATCTGGTAACCGTCGTCTTTTTTACTGCGATCTAGGCGGTCCTCGCAGACAAAGAACTCGCAACCAATAATGCCAACAAACGGGTATTCTTGAAGCGGCTCGTTCAAAGTGCCACTTTTTACCTTTTGATTGTGCTCATAGGCTTCTCGGTTTCCAGGCACACCCATCACCGCTCGGTTAAAGTGAAACGCCCCCATGATATTGCCCAAGTCTGTCAAGGCAACTCCTGCATGACCGTTTTCCACAGCAGCACGTACCAGTTCGCTAACTACCGTAGTTGCTTGTAAAATAGAAAATTGACTGTGGTTGTGCAGGTGAGCGAATTCGACATCGGCAGCATGCAAGTCGGCATTACCGGAAGCTTTCTTTTTTGCCTTCTGATCCAGCCCTTTCTCTCTCTTTCTACGGGCCTCATCCACGGCTAAACCAATAGAAGCTATGGGCCCTGTATTCGCAGCGTAAAATCCGTCCAAGAAGGAGGAAGGCTTCCCTATGGCCTCTGGAGTGATGACCTTAATTCGCAATAATTCCAGGAATACCCGCGCTGTCGCCTCAACATCGAAAGCAGCATTGTGCGCCTCTGCAAATCCTTCACCAAACAAATGACGGTGCAATTCTTCTAGCTTTGGCAGCTTGTAACGTCCTCCGCGTCCACCCGGCAATTCGCATAATTTGGCCGTAGTTTCCGTACAGGAATCCAAGGATTTCTTGGCATCCAATGGGTTTTCACCCGTTACCCTGTAATATTCACAGCCCGTAACATTTAGATCAAAATTGACGTTGTGACCAACGAGGTATTCGCATTTTTCAAGGGCCTCCTCAAAATCCGTTAAAACGTCAGCAAGCGGTCTGCCTTCATTCTTCGCGCGTTCGGTGGAGATACCGTGTACTTTCGTCGCGTTAAATGGAATATCGAAGCCATCTGGATAAATAATATGGTCCTGAACTTCTACCAATTCCCCGTTCTCATCATGGATTTGCCATGCCAATTGTACCACACGTGGCCAATTATCTAGGTCCGTTATGGGAGCGTTCCAATCTTTAGGAAAACCGGTAGTTTCAGTATCAAATATTAAAAACATAGAGGCGTGAAGTCGCTATTGAGGTATACTCAAAGCTAACAAAACTATAGGCCTTCATGAAGCAGTGTGAATAACTATTGACTACTTATCTGAACACTGTAATTAAGGCACTTAGAGTTATTTCAAAGGATAAAATGGATGCGGGTCTTGCGGTAATGATGCCAACGGATGAGCTTCCGAATCTAATGGACTAATAAGCGATTCTCGCATACCGTGAACGATGCTAATGGCCGGCTGCGCATCACGCTCCGAAAAGCCTTTATCATTTAAAATGTGCGCGTAAGAGCGCGAATGCAGTTCTGTAAAACCTTCCGTAAAATCAAAAGACCATTGGTCAAAGCGCAAGCTCCGGTGTATCCTACCGCCACTTTGAACCACTTTTTCAGGCAACGTTGCTGCATTAATGCTTAAGAACCAGCGAACATTAGCATTTTTAAAGCGCAAGACTCCAGACGCACGATCGTGGGAACGAGCATGTACTTTTTGTTGTTGAAGCGGACCAAAAATCCAATGCAACATATCGAAGAAATGAACACCGATATTCGTGGCTATTCCACCGCTTTTTTCTTCGTCCCCTTTCCAAGAGGCATAATACCAATTCCCGCGCGAGGTGATGTAAGTTAATTCAACATCAAAGATGTGATTCGGGTCTGATTTTAATTGGTCTTCTACTTGTCGTTTTAGCGCAATCACACTTTCATGCAAACGAAGTTGAAGTATTGTAAACACCTTTTTATCAGCACTTTGACTAACCGAACTTAAACCATCAATATTCCATGGCCTCAAGGTTAAAGGCTTTTCGCAAATACAATGTGCGCCGATGCGAAGGGCGTAGCGAATATGACTATCGTGTAGGTAGTTTGGAGAACAAATACTAATATAATCGACCCCCTGACCACGCTCCGATAACTTATTTAAATGACGGTCGAATCGCTCAAATTCTGTAAAAAACGCCGCTGAAGGAAAATAGGCATCAAGATGTCCCACGCTATCGCTAGGATCGTAGGCAGCCACGAGCTCACCACCGACATCTTTAATAGCCTTTAGGTGTCTTGGCGCGATGTAGCCAGCTGCCCCAATTAGCGCGAACCGCTTCATTTATCCTATTCTTTGATCGTACGTTGATCCCATCGATGGATTTTCTCCCATTAAGCGCGCCATCATTTGTTTTTTCACGATGTTGAAGATCACCATGTGCACATCTTCAGTAACTTCCATGTCCATTACTGGTGCATGCACATTGATGGTTGCGATTTGGGCAATTTTACCGCCCTTAAAACCGCTTAAAGCTACAGTCGTCGCACCCTTTTCATTCGCATATTCCAATGCGGCTACCACATTTTTGCTGTTTCCTGATCCACTGATGCCAATGACTAAATCTTGCGGTTGCAGGAAGTTTTTCAGCGGTTCTATAAATATACTCTCCCAGCCGATATCGTTCGCAATGGCCATCATCGAGGGAAGGTTGTCGTTTAAACAAATCATTTTGAAGCGTTTGTCTAATCCGTAGCTGGCGCCTTTTAAGAAATCCCCCGCGGCATGAGATGCGGAAGCCCCGGATCCACCATTTCCCATGGTGTAAATATTTCCGCCCTTCGAATAGGTCGTATGGAATGCATCCACCAATTGATCTAAACTTTTAGGGTCGAGAGCGTCTAACGTTGATTTTACGAGGTCTATATATTCTTGTGCGTGCATGTTTCGATGTAATTACGAATTGGCCACTAAAATAACTGATTTATTTGCGCCATCGTATATATCCTACCACACTCATTACAGAATATATTACCATGAGCACAGCATACACCCAAAGCCCTTTGGCACCGTAAAGGGCAACGGAGGCTATATTTAATGGAATCCAGTAATGAAAGGCAGTTCTAATTCTCCGTGTTTCCTGCCAAGTAGCCCATAATCCAAAAACGGTAGTAAACGCATCGAAATAGGCAAAACTAACGCCGGGCAAAGCGTTCAATCCGTAGCCTAAAATCATGGCTAAGGGGATTCCCAATAGGGCTAAAAGCTGCGTCTTTAGCGAGATATCAACAAGCGCAACCTTCGCTTCTGATGTATTCTTGCGCCATTGAGACCAACCGTAAAAACCCATTACTACATAAAAAATGTACAGTCCAGTTTCCGCATAGAGTCCGATGCGGAAGAATAAAACTACCGACAGCGCGCTAGACAAGGTACCTACAGGCCATGCCCATACCTTTCGCTGAATGATTCCTATAAGGAAGATCAGACTCAGCAGCGTGGCACTCCATTCTAAAATAAAATCTAAGGACATAAAAAACCCCGAGCGTTGGTGCTCGGGGCTAATTTAAGGTTATCTCTTTGGACTTATACCAACTCTTGAACCAAGTCAGCCGCTTCCTGCAATGCAATAGCGCTATGTACTTCTAGTCCACTTTCGTCGATCAATTTCTTCGCTTCTTCAGCGTTGGTTCCTTGAAGACGTACAATAATTGGCACATTGATATTGCCCATGTTCTTATATGCATCAACAACACCCTGAGCAACGCGATCACAACGAACGATACCGCCAAAAATGTTGACTAAAATTGCTTTAACATTAGTATCGCGAAGAATTATACGGAAAGCTTGCTCAACACGAGCAGCATCTGCTGTACCACCTACATCGAGGAAGTTTGCTGGATTTCCACCCGCCATTTTAATAATATCCATGGTAGCCATTGCAAGTCCTGCACCATTCACCATACAACCTACATTACCGTCGAGCTTCACGAAGTTCAAACCGGCTTCACCTGCCTCCACTTCTGTAGCATCCTCCTCACGCGTATCGCGCATTTCTGCGATGTCCTTGTGACGGTATAATGCATTATCGTCGATGGTTACTTTTGCATCAACAGCCAAAATTTTGTCGTCTGATGTCTTTAATACAGGGTTGATTTCAAACAAAGAAGCATCAGCACCTTCGTACGCGCGGTACAACGCCGTTACAAACTTTGTCATATCCTTAAATGCTGCGCCACTTAAACCTAAGTTGAATGCGATTTTACGTGCTTGAAAACCGGTCATACCAACCTTCGGGTCGATCTCTTCAGTGAAAATCAAATGCGGCGTTTCTTCTGCAACAGTTTCGATGTCCATACCCCCTTCTGTAGAATACATAATCATGTTACGACCGGTAGAACGGTTAAGCAACACCGACATGTAGAATTCAGAGGTCTCACTCTCACCTGGATAGTAAACATCCTCTGCGACAAGCACCTGATGCACTTTTTTTCCTTCTGCAGAAGTTTGAGGCGTAACCAATTGCATGCCGATAATGCTATCAGCTACTTCTTCCACCTTATCGATACCTTTTGCAAGCTTAACGCCACCGCCTTTTCCACGACCACCAGCATGTACCTGTGCTTTAACCACGTACCATGAGGTACCCGTTTCAGCAGTAAGTTGTTTCGCTACTTCGACCGCTTCTGAAGGCGTTTGAGCCACTTTACCGCGCTGGATACGTACACCGTAGCCGGCTAAAATCTCTTTCCCTTGATATTCGTGAAGGTTCATAGTTCTTACTTGATTTGAGCGCAAATTTAGGGCACAGCCGTCGAACGATGAATCTTTTAACGACCTAAAGTTGTTAAATCAATATATCCAACCGATTACCGATATTTGCGCATGCCAAAAACCTACCTTCTACTCCTATCGGCTATATTGTCTAGCACCCTCACTGCGCAGAACCAGAAAAAGTCAGCACATATCCCTTCACTTTATGACGAAGGGATGGTTGTGGACGGAGTATTATCTGAAGTCCAATGGAACAAGGCAGCGCAACTTGCGCCACTCGAATGTTATTTCCCCGAACCTTCACCTACGCCAGCGGGTATTTCGGATGACGTTCGTCTTTTTTATACCAAAAAAGGACTGTATATCGCTTTTAAATTTTCAGACGAAACAGCACCTGTTTTAAGCCAATTAACGCCAAGGGACCGCGTGAATGCCAATACAGATTGGGCTCAAATCATTATAAATCCTTTCAACGACGGTTCGAACGACTTTAATTTCTACTTGAGTGCCGCTGGGGTTCAAGGCGACTCAAGAGCAACCAGTGGGGAACGAGAGGACGGAAGTTGGAATGCCGTATGGTACAGTACAGTCGTCAAAACAGAACATTCGTGGCGCGCTGAAATATTTATTCCTTACCGTGTTTTGCGCATGCCCGAAACAAAAGCCGATGAAACACCAAAGCCCTGGGGTTTCAATATTAAACGCTCTATTCGCAGCGCGCGGACACTTTACAGTTGGAACCCGATCGATCGAAATTTTGAAAATGAATCGCTCCAAAGTGGCTTGTTAGAAGGAATTCGCGTAACCAACCCCCCGAAAAGAATTAGTTTACGTCCCAACATTACAGGGTCAACATTGCGCAATAGTGCGGGCAATCTGAACAACACTGGTGCGGCGGGTGCAGATATTAAAATTGGACTGAATAAGAGCTTTACGCTGGATATGACCTTGCTGCCCGATTTCTCTCAGGTGGCATACGACGAGCAATTCATCAATTTTGAGGCATTCGAACAACGTTTTGACGAGAACCGTCAATTTTTCACAGAAGGTGTTAATCTGTTCAATAAGGCGGAGTTGTTCTACAGCCGTCGAATAGGCGGTAATCCTAAAAATTTCACCAACGCGAACCTTGGTGATCTTGAAAACACAACCCAGAGCTTTACCCGAATGCTAAACGCAACCAAGGTTTCTGGAACGACAGATAAAAACTTGAGTATAGGTATGCTCAATGCCCTTACCGCAAATAACTATGCTCTTGGAAAAGATTCCACCGGTGCAGCTGTCGAGGTACTCACAGAACCTATGACCAATTATAATGTCTTTGCCGTAGACCAGCGCATAGGCTCGAACAATTCCGTTGGGTTCATCAATACCCATGTGCTTCGCTCTAACGCTTCAGGGGCAACAAGAGATGCCCGTGTTTCCGCAATTACCGCGAACCTCAACCTATTGAATAACACTCATTTTTTAAATGCTACGGCGGCTCAAAGCAGTATTTATGACCTGGAATCACCCTACAGCGGTGGTGCTGGAGGTTGGGAAATGGGAAAACAAACCGGTGCATGGCGTTGGGAACATGAATTGGAATTGGTCACCCCAAATTTTGACCCTAATGATTTAGGTTTTCAACGCAGGGGAAATAAGATCCATCAAGACTTTTCCTTTAGCCATCAAATTCAGACGCCTAACGAAAAATTACTTCGTCGTCGGAATCGGGTGAAGGTGCAATACAGACAATTGTTTGAACCGCAGCGTTTTGAGCGTATACACATGGAATACAGCTATTTTGCCTTGACGAAAAGCTTTTTAGCCTACGGCTATGAGCTCGAAGCCCGTCCAAAAGAATACGACTATTACGATCCCAGAGTTTGGGGCAGGTACCGTATTAATCCTGCATCTGTTTGGCACAATGCTTGGGTCAGTTCAGATTTTAGAAAACCCTTCGCGTACGAGCTCAGAGGAGGTCAGTGGCGTTGGGCAGATTGGGGAGCACGTGGAACCTATGGCAGTTCAATGTTTATTTTTAGAGTCAATGACCACTTCAATTTCAGAACTGAAGTTTCGATAGGCAACCATAAAAACGTGGGTTGGGCACAAACCATCTCAACCGACAGTATTGGCATGGCCATGCGAGTACGCAGAGAATTTACGCAAAGTCTGGAAGGTCAATATTTGTTTGGCCCTAATTCGTACCTCACGTTGAATGCAAGACATGCTTGGAATAGAATTGATTCCCAAGAACTTTTTCACCTGACATCTGAAGGTGGGCTTACCCCCTCTTCCGCATACACGGACCAAGATCTGCGTATTAATATTTTCAATATGGACTTTAAATACGTTTGGTGGATGGCGCCAGGTCGTGAGCTCAACCTTTTGTATCGAGCATCCTTTGCACGCGCTGACGATGCTATTGCACTGAACTACTGGAACAATATGAAGGATATTAGCCAAACAGGAACCGATCAGGTATTTTCCATACGGCTCGTGTACTTCTTGGATTATGCGGAGTTACTGAAATAGTCTAATTTGCAACTTATGATCGCGCTAAAAGGAATAAAGAAATCGTACGGAGCTACTCAAGTCCTTCGTGGCATAGATGCAACCATAGCCGCCGGCGACTTCGTGAGTATCGTAGGTCCTTCAGGAGCTGGTAAAAGTACGTTACTGCACCTCATTGCGGGTTTAGATGCAGCAACAGAAGGTACCATCCACTTCGAAGGTCAGGCTATCCAGGACTTGGATAAAGCCGCACTGAATCAGATGCGAAATGAGCAGATTGGATTAGTCTTTCAATTCCACAATCTACTCCCCGAGCTTACCGCTTTGGAAAATGTATTGCTTCCAAGGTGGATCGGAAAAAAAATGGATGAAGTATCAGAAAAAGATGCCTTAGAAAAATTAGCCTTCTTAGGAATAGCAGATAGAGCGCATCATTTACCAAATGAATTGAGCGGTGGTGAGCAACAGCGTGTGGCCATCGCGAGAGCGCTCATCAATAATCCAAGCATATTACTTGCTGACGAGCCTACAGGAAATCTAGATAGTGCGAACGCAAATGCTGTGCACGACTTATTGGTCCGGTTAAACGAAGAGTTTGGTCAAACGGTTGTCGTTGTCACCCATAACGATCAACTTGCCGCACTAGGAAAGAAACAATGGGTCATGACCGACGGTCTACTCAAGGCCTAATTCCTTCTTAGTTTATGAGGCAGTTATCGCAGGTTGAATTGGCCCAATTTTTAATTGAAAAAGCCGATCAATACGCCAAATTCAGCTTTGTACAGGACGATCCCATTCAAATCCCTCATGCCTTTTCATCCGCCGAGGACATCGAAATAAGTGCTCTCATTGCTGCTACCCTTTCTTGGGGAAATCGCAAAACCATTATAGCTAAGAGTAACGATCTAATGGACCGTATGGACCGTTCGCCCGCTGAATTTATTCGCAGTGCGAGCAAGTCCGACCTCGAAGCGTTTAATGGGTTTGTCCACCGCACGTTCCAATCCGAAGACATCAAAGGACTCGCTCGCGGCCTTAAGATGCTCTATCAAGAATACGAAAGCCTAGGTGCCTTTTTTAAAGCACATGTGCGTGACGGCGATGCACATTTGGGCCATACTTTTCAAGCTTTCAAAGGGTATTTATTAAGTAATGGTCTGCCCTTGCGTGCGGGTAAACACTTTGGCGATCCTTCCAAAGGAAGTGCTTGTAAACGACTAATCATGTTTACTCGATGGATGGTAAGAAGCAATAAAGAAGGTATTGATTTTGGATTGTGGGATATAGATCCTGCCCTTTTGTCCCTGCCTTTAGACGTGCACAGTGGCCGCGTCGCAAGGAGTCTAAATTTACTTAAGCGAAAGCAAAACGACTGGAAGGCTGTGGAGGAATTGGACCTATCCATCCGTAAGATAGCACCCAACGACCCTGCGCGACTGGATTATGCGCTGTTCGGTTTAGGCGTTTACGAAGGCTGGAAATAAGTTAAAGCGCCATTAAACCTTCAATCTGCGTCGCCGCTTTGTAGCGAGCGATAATGCTATCTACATCGAGCATCATTTCTTTGGCACTTACTGAGACAAATTTACCGGTTTTGGACGGGCGCAATTCTATTTGAGCCAGTTGAGTATCAAACAACGCCTCTACCTCTGCAATTTTCTGATTGTCCGCTGGAACGATAAACTTAAATAGAAATACCGCTGGCCAATCGCGTTCTTCAAGCTGTAAACGTAAACCTTCGTAGGGGTCTTTACTCATGTTGCTCTTGCTTTAGAGGGACAAAAGTACATCATCTTCAAGAGACAACCCACGTAAAAATAACTGGGAAGCTATCAGATCTGGATGTAAATAGCGGTCTTCATCAAGTACAGGGACGACTGCTCTAAACGCATCAATAAAACCTTGCATATCATGGCTAATACTGGCCTCGCGAAGATGTAAAGCTTGCGATGCATTGAGTAGTTCAATACCTAAAACTTGATAAAGATTATCAACCACTTTAACCAATTTCGTTGCGGCGTTTGCCCCCATACTTACATGGTCCTCCTGCCCGTTAGAACTCTCAATACTGTCTGCGGAAGCTGGTGTACAGTATTGCTTATTCTGGCTAACAATTCCTGCAGCAGTGTATTGCGCGATCATCAATCCACTATTCAATCCAGGGTTTGGTGTTAGAAATGGCGGCAATTCTCTTCGTCCAGAAATTAGTTGGTATGTGCGGCGTTCAGAGATAGATCCCAATTCGTGTAAGGCCAAAGCCATATAATCCAGTACCAATGCCAACGGCTGTCCGTGAAAATTACCCGCACTAATCACCGCATCCTCCTCCTCTAAGACCACCGGATTATCCGTTGCAGAATTCGCCTCCGTTTCGATCACTTCCATCGCATGCCACAACGCATTTTTACTTGCACCGTGCACCTGGGGAATGCATCGGAAACTATAGGGATCTTGCACATGGGACTTCGCCTCGTGCATAATAGGTGCCTCATTGAGCCATTGGAAAACACGTTTCGCCGTGAGAACCTGTCCATGTTGGGGACGTGTCGCATGTACACCGTGAGAAAAGGCCTCTATCCTTCCGTCGTGGGCAGCGGTAGATAATGCGCCAACGTAATCGGCTAAATAATCCAATCGACGGGCATGTAGCGTGGCATAAATACCATGTGCGGACATGAATTGCGTGCCGTTTAAAAGCGCTAAACCTTCTTTTGACGCCAATGTATGGGTACGCCAAGCCTTAGCCCCTAATTGGTCCAAAACTGCTCGCGTGTCTTGAATTTCACCTTCAAACCACAAACTACCTTCCCCTAATAAAGGGAGACTCATGTGCGCAAGCGGCGCAAGATCACCACTAGCGCCAAGCGAGCCTTGTGCATAGAGCACGGGCAATGCCCCACTGTTGTACAGCTGAACAAGACTTTCGCAAACTTCTAAGCGAATTCCACTAACACCAACAGCGAAACTTTTTAGTTTTAAGGCTATAATTAATCGGACAATAGGTAGGTCCAGCCTATCCCCAGTCCCACAAGCATGGGACCGAACAAGGTTTGTCTGTAAGGTGCCTAAATCTTCAACACCAACTTCGATATCGCATAAACTTCCAAAGCCGGTGTTCACACCATAGATTGGTGCAATGCTTCGCAAAGATTTTTCTTCAAGGAATTTTCGAGACGCCGAAATGCGCTTGCGCGCGGTTTCTGAAAGCTGTATTTCTGCGGAACCGTCGGCAATTAACTGATAGTCAACATATGATAAAGGTGCGGTTCCAATTTCTAGTAGTTTCATGTGCCGTGATTAAGGAACCACAAAATACGCTACATCGTCTTTAATACCGCACAAGTTCGAACCATGATGCGAAAATTGGGTTTAGAATCTTAGAAGAAGTAACTATGAAACACTACGTAATCGTTGGCGGCAGCAAAGGTATCGGCAAAGCCACGGCAGAACTACTGGCCGCAGAAGGACACCAAATCACTGTTTTTAGTAGGACGCCGTATGAAGGACCTGCGCACACCATTGAATGGGAAGAATTTGATGTATTGACCGATTCTTGGGACGATGTAATGCCAGAAAATATTGATGGACTTATGTACAGCGTGGGATCCATCAACCTTAAGCCGTTTCGCGGTTTAAAGCCTGAAGTGTTCGAAGCTGATTTTCAATTGCAAGTAATGGGTGCCATCAAAGCCCTACAAGCGGCGCAAAAGAATTTCAATAAAGACACAATTCCTTCGTGTGTATTGTTTTCTACGGTTGCTGTCCAGCGCGGAATGCCATTCCATGCCACCGTGAGCACATCCAAAGGAGCTATTGAAGGTTTGACTCGGGCCATAGCGTCAGAATGGGCGCCAAAGGCACGAATCAACTGTATTGCACCGAGCCTCACAGATACCCCATTAGCATCAAAACTACTGAGCACTCCGGAGAAAAAGGAAGCTATTGGTGCTAACAACCCCATGAAGCGCGTAGGTGAAGCAGCTGATATTGCGGAGATGGCGGCATTCTTAATGGGTGATAAAAGCAGTTGGATGACCGGTCAGATCTTGCATATCGACGGCGGTCAAAGCGTATTATAACCATGTGGAAGGAGGCGTTTTCAGCATTAGCGTTAGACGGGCTTGAACGCAGAGATCGTACCGGTCTAATCAATGCCATTTCTGGAATACGCACCGCCTTTCTTGCAATCTCTGGGAAGGACGGCAACTGGAACGCAGGTGTTTTTACCAACGTCACGCACGTAGGAGCAAATCCCGCCAGCATGAGCATTTTATTCCGGCCAGATAATGGAAACCGTCATACATATACGAACTACAAGACCTTCAAGCGCATAACCCTTGTAGCACTTCCAGAAAAAGAAATGCAACGGCTGCATGACTGTAGCGCATCTTACGATGCATCTGTTTTTGAATGGGAACATTTAAACGGTACATGCACGGATCTTTCGGGATGGACCCATCCCATACCAACCACTGCATTGTGGGCGGTTGAATTAGAATGGAGCGAGGGTTTTACCCTTAAAAATAATTGTCTTTATACCGTGGGGCTTGTTAAAAATGTAGGGTTAAGTCACGCCCTTGTTCGCAGTGACCGCACCTTACATTTCGAAATGCCTCCATTGCTCGCTCTAGGTTTACAGCATTATTTTACGCCTAAATCGGTCGGACACCTTCCCTTTCCAGAGGTGAAATCAACGCTTAATGACATTTAAGCGAGACATCCATATTGTTTGGTTTAAACGCGATTTTAGATGGCACGACCATGCGCCTATACGCAGCGCTTTAGCCTCGGGAGAAAATGTTCTATTTGTTGCCCTATACGAACCTTCACTTTGGAATGAACAACCCTATGATGAACGCCACGAACGATTTCTTTGGGATTCCATTCGAGACCTAAATGAAATTGCGGGCAAAGAAGTTGTCTACTTTCTAAAAGTAGAGGCATTAGAATTCTTTAAACGTTGTCTCGATAATTTTCGAGTGAAGGCCGTTTACAGTCATCGCGAAACGGGAATAGGTAAAACATTTGTGCGCGATAAAGACGTAGCCAGCCTACTGAATGCCCATGATGTTTCTTGGAATGAGTGGGACTACGGCGGCGTCAAAAGAGGACTAAAGCACCGAAGAAATTGGCTTAAAGATTGGTATGACTATGTGGATGTGGCTCCGCTGCACACCGACATAAATGCAGTACAGGCGTTGGCGCTGCCCAACCCTTTTGAATCATGGCAACACAGCCAGAGCTTCGAACCCCATCCTTACTTTCAAAAAGGAGGCGCTTCACGTGGCGAGCGCGTGTTGTATTCTTTTCTTACTGAACGCATCAAGAGGTATGCACAGAGTATTTCTAAACCTCTCGCGAGCAGAAAAGGCTGCAGCCGTATTTCTCCACATTTGGCATGGGGTAACCTCAGTATTCGACAAGTATGGCATATGGCGGAGGTCGTAGAGCTCGCTGGCAGTAAACGAAACCAACGCGCTTTCGTCGATCGTTTGCGTTGGCAAGCACACTTCATCCAAAAATTTGAAAGCGCATGCAGCTACGAATTCCGCCCCATCAATAGCGCATACACCGCTATCGATGCTTCTAAAATTTGGGACCAGCAAAAGTTTGATGCATGGAAAAATGGTACTACAGGTGTGCCGTTGGTCGATGCGTGCATGCGTTGTGTCGCGGCAACTGGCTATCTGAATTTTAGGATGCGTGCCATGGTCGTTAGCTTCTACAGCCAATACCTATGGCTACCGTGGGAAGCTGGTGCCCGCTACCTAGCCAGCACCTTTACTGATTTTGAGCCCGGTATACATTACACCCAATTCCAAATGCAAAGCGGCTATACCGGGGTAAATACAATCCGTATTTATAACCCGATAAAACAAAGTTTTGATCAAGACCCAAAAGGGGAATTCATTAAACAATGGCTGCCTGAACTAAAGGGGTTACCACTTCCCCATTTACACGAGCCCTGGGCCATTCCTCCAATGATGTGGGAAATGGAACAATGGAATATTGGAGCCTATCCTAAACATCCCATAGTAGATTTATCAAGCGCTAGAAAACATGCGAGCGACCAACTCTACGGCATTAAAAAAACGAAAGCATCTAAACTGGAAGCGCAGCTCATTTTAGAAAAACTGGTCAATCCTAGAGCAAAGAAATCTTAATCTTCCTCTACCAAACGGAACCCTTCACCGTGCACGTTTTCTATGCGAATACGCTCATCTACTTTAAGATATTTCCGCAATTTCGCAACGTAAACATCCATAGAACGTCCGGTAAAGTAGTTGTCCTCACGCCAAATTTTAAGCAGCGCCTTACTGCGCGGCATTAATTGGTTTTTGTGTTGAATAAGCATCTTGAGCAGGTCACTTTCTTTAGGGCTTAAACGAATCATTTCTCCATCGCGACTTAATTGACGAATCTTCGGCTCCAAAGAAAAACTCCCAATACTAAACGTATCAGGTTCCTCATCCATTTCGGCCGCCTTTCGCCCTATAATGGCCTGAATCTTAAACAGTAAAACATCCGTATCAAAAGGCTTAACCAAATAATCGTCGGCACCAGCGCTGTAACCCGCAATTATATCTTCCTTTTGTCCTTTGGCCGTCAGAAAAATTAGTGGCTGACCGTTATCGATTTCTTTCACCTCTGTGGCTAAGGTCAAACCGTCTTTCTTCGGCATCATTATGTCGAATATACACAGTTCGTATGTGCCTTGCTTGTACGCACGTAAGCCCTGAACACCGTCGCGTTCTAGAGTGACATCATAATCGTTAAAATCAAGTGTGTCCTTGAGCATGTTGCCAAAGTTCACATCGTCTTCCACTAATAAAATTCGCTGCTTTTCCATATTTAGGCTGTTTTTGGCAATACTACCGTAAAGGTAGTCCCTGCATTTGGAGCGCTGTCCACTTGGATGCTGCCGCCGTGTTTTTCTATAATCTCTTTAACGAAGGAAAGGCCTAAACCGTGTCCTTTCACATCATGAATGTTTCCTTTTGTTGCTCGATAAAAGCGGTCAAAAACTTGTCGCTTGGTATCTTCGTCCATCCCTATGCCTCGGTCTTTCACCATAATGCGAAATTCATCGACGCTTTGGGCCAATTTCACACTGACTTGAGGTGCATCTAAACTGTACTTAATGGCATTATCAATAAGATTGGTCAAAGCACTTTTAAATTGAATCAAATCTCCTTCCATTTCGTAATCTCCTACTTCGCAGCTTATATCGATCCATCCTTGACGTTGCTCTGCCGAAAGTTTGAAATGGTTTACTGCCTCTCGCAAGCAGGCTTCTATATCCATAGGAGCCAAGGTCAAGGTCAGTTCCTCTTTATCCATCATGGACATCTGTAATACACTCTCCATCTGCGCATTCATGCGCTTATTCTCACTCTTTATGATACCCAAATACTGCTGCATTTGCGCCGCATTCATTTTATCGCCATTGCGCAACAGCGCATCAACCGCTAAACTTATGGTCGCTAACGGCGTTTTGAATTCATGAGACATGTTGCTTATAAAATCGCTTTTTACAACCGCCAATCGTTTTTGCTTTCGTCCTTGACGTTGCACACTAAAAAAGGCAAAGAGAATGACCGTAGAAAAGAACAGTGTAACAAAAAGGTTCAGGTATACCCGTGATGCCAGATAGAACTTTCCCGAAGGAAAATACATGAGCAACTGTCTTGTAGGGCCAAAAAAACTTTCCGCTAGAACGAAGTTGTATGACACCTTATCAGTAGCAAAAGCGTCGCTGATTAAACTGTTTAAATAACCGTTTTCAACGATGGCCCACTTTGGCGCTGTGCGTATTCCTCGAATGCGTAACTCACTTTGCAACAAGCTGTCCATTTCTGACGAAGTAATAAGCGTTTCCCAAGGCAATGAACTTTGGAAATCGTCAAGAAATCCGGAAATCATGGTTGTATCCACGCCAAACCCTGATCCGTACGGAGATGCGCCTTGAGATGCCGACCAGCGAAGCGTGGTCGTTCCCATCGGAGTATTTATGGTCACTGTTGAATCACTCGTCGTACTTCGCTTAAGCGCTCCTGTACTTTTTCTTTTTACAAAGAGGCGTACACGCTCATTAATAGTCGTAGCAGTTGCATTGACATCCGAATCAAATTGCTGCTTTTGCAACTCTAATTCACCGGAGAGTAGATTCAACTGCAATAACAACGCGCCAAGCACCGCAGCAGTAAGTACTGCAGTCAATGCGTGCTTACGGAGTTTACCTATGAATTGATTCAACATACCACGAAAATAGAACTATCTGATGGGATGCCTCAGAAGTTTAACGCGTCTTAACAGATGTCTTATTTATAAAAGTTGACCGATCAATGCATCAACCGTCAATCCTTCACCTTTCGCCTTGTAATTAATCACTACGCGGTGGCGAAGCACGGCAGGCGCAATTTGCTTTACATGGGCTGTGC
The DNA here is from genome assembly GCA_003045825.1 of Bacteroidota bacterium. Taxonomy (GTDB): domain Bacteria; phylum Bacteroidota; class Bacteroidia; order Flavobacteriales; family Schleiferiaceae; genus UBA10364. The sequence goes on along the minus strand of PZPA01000004.1, from coordinate 8,350 downwards.
TCGGGGTACCTTCACCGTGCATCATGGCCAACGCTTTGGCGGCAAGGACCATATTTTGCGACGCGCGAGGTCCTGCGCCCCACGAGAAATAAGTATCCGCTACTGTGCTGCCGCCTTCTTTTCCGGGACGTGTCTTTCGGGCGAGTTCAACCGCGTATTCCACGACCGCATCAGTCACCGGCATTGCTCGCAATGCAAACTGCAGGTCAAGTACCTCTTTCGAAGAAAGGACTGGATTTACTATCACGCTACTACCAATAGTGGTTGCGCGAACAACGGCACGTTCTTCTTCGAGTGCTGGATAATCAACGAAGATGTTAAATAAAAAACGGTCCAATTGTGCCTCAGGCAATGGATACGTTCCCTCCTGTTCGATAGGATTCTGTGTAGCCAAAACGAAGAATGGCTTCGGTAAATCCATCGTTTTACCTGCTGCACTTACTTTCTTTTCCTGCATGGCCTCAAGCAAGGCAGCCTGCGTCTTGGGTGGTGTACGGTTTATTTCATCTGCAAGAACCACATTTGAAAATACGGGTCCCTTATGGAAGATAAATTCTCGTTGTGCATTCAACACTTCCGTACCTGTAATATCGGAAGGCATTAAATCTGGCGTAAACTGTATGCGCGCAAAATCTAAACCCAATGCCTGGCTTACGGAGGTGATCAATAGTGTTTTTGCCAATCCCGGCACACCAACTAACAAACTATGTCCTTGACAAAGAATAGACATAGTAATCAAATCAACTGCCTCTTCCTGTCCTATAATAATCTTACCGACTTCAGACTTAAAAGCTTGAAGTTTTACAGGAGCATTCTCGAGAATAGAGATGATTTCTTCGTTAGTCATTGTTGCTGTTCCAAGAATTTAATTCGTCCGCACAATCGTAATAGCCTTCATTGATTTTCACAAATGTATCGGCCAATTTTTCATTCTTCCAATCTTCAACCGTCTTTGCTTGCTTTTGCTGAAGTGCAAAACCCTTTATACGTGTAAAGTCTAAATCTAAATTTGCTTTGTGCGGTTCATAGTTCGCATCCAAACGAACAATACGGAACGCCTCACGCTGGTCTTCCGTGCGGTAAAACGACGCCTCTGAGATTTCATCATCTTCTAATGAACTGATCAAGGCAAAAAGTCCCCTGTCCAGCTGGGATACTTCAAATTTGTTGTTTCCGCTTTGAAAATTGCTCATCTGTCCGCCGTTGAATCGCGTTTGTTCATCATCACTAAAACGTCTAGAAGCCTCTTCGAATGTCATCTCACCGTTTGCAATTGCTACGCTAACGCTATCTAAGAAATTCTTCGCCTCTTGCAAATTTTCTTGCGTTAGTTTTGGCTTTATCAGGATGTGACGAAGGTCCAATTCTTCCCCACGCTTCTCTAATAATTGGACAATATGATAACCAAATTCGGTCTTAAAAGGGTCGCTTATTTCTCCTTTGCGCAAATTAAAAGCTACGGCCTCAAATTCCTTAACAAAGACACCACGCTGAATGCCTTGGTACTCACCCCCTTTTTTATTTGATCCTGGATCCTCGCTGTAGAGAATGGCCATGGAAGAGAAAGACGTGCCGTTCTCAATGCGTTCTTTTAGCTCTTTTAGCTTAGCAATCACTTCTTGCTCAGCCTCATCAGACAATTCTGGAAATTTTACAATCTGACTCAATTCTACCTCTGCACTGATCAGAGGAATACTATCAGCAGGTAAATTTTCGTAATACTCGCGAACTTCAGATGGCGTCACCTCAATACCTTCTACTACCGTCATTTGCATTCGCTGCGCGGTTAGCTGCTCCTTGATGAGCGTTCGCATGTCTTCTTTTATCTCGACAACGGATTTTTCGTAAAAGTCTTCTAATTTCTTTTGATCACCCATCTGCATGATCAATTGTTGAATTCTACGATCCATATTCGCCTCTACTTCTTCTTCTCCAATGGAAATGGAATCGATAGCTGCATGGTGAATAAGTAACTTTTGAAACAACAGTTCTTCGAAAACCTCACAGTACGATACTGGTTTCCCAAAGTTTTGACGGTTGAATACGTCGTACTGCTCGTCGATATCACTCTTAAGAATAACATCACCCCCTACGATTGCGGCGACACCATCAACAGTCTGAGGTTGCGCACTCGCCAATACGGAGAGTAAGACGAAAAAATTAATGTATAATAAGTGTGCCTTCTTCAATTGCATGTTCAATTATTTTTTCTTCAATCTGCTCGATGAGCGTCAGTCGACGCTTGTTCAACAGTACCTTCTTAATTCGTTCTTCAACATAAGGCAGCGGACTATAGCTATCCTTTATCAAAAGTGCATTCACCTGCACAAAATACACCAATGCAGTGTCTTCGCAGGTAAATCTCTTTCTTCTATTTAAATAGTTATACGGGTTGGTCGATTCAAATGGAATTTCCTGCAGAAAATCCATCATGGGTACCCAGGCCGAATCGCCGTAATTACTTTGTTTCGTGACAAATACTTCTGCCCAATCCAAATATTTTTCCTGGTATCTGTCCGAAAGGAACCAACGTTTCGCTTCCTGCGTCTTCTGGGCTTTTAAAGGCGCTGCAGCATAATAGGCCTGAACAATACTTTCTTTTAGCTCAAAATTGCTCAAGTTTTGATCGTAATAGTCTTGAATTTGTTGCTGAGAAATGGTGGTGTCTAGATGCTGACGCACATATCCATCAATGTACGCATGCTTTAGCAAATCATTTCTGTATTGCTTTACCAACCCCTCGAAATCCTCTAATTCTGTCGTCAAGTTGAATTCCGCCGCTTCCACCAACAGTTCATTTTCTGCCCACTGACGAACCAAACGGTTCACTAAGGAAATACTATCCGCTTCATCCATTTGCCCAGGTTTGGGCAGGTGGTCCGAAATATCTTCTATATAAAGCTTTTTGTTGCCCAATTCTGCCAATACCTCTAATTCCGCCGCCCCATTGGGGACGCACGCCACTGCTGCCAGCGCAACAAGTACTATGAAGATGGGCTTCAACATTAACGCAACTCAGCAAATAGAGCCGCTTTCGCGTTCTCATTTACATCGACCTCAAATTTTAATTTCAACGCCTTTACCCACTCTTTTTCAAGCGCATCTTGGTAACTGGCGATCACCAATCCTTTGATTTCATTCAAAGCTTTTGGTGCACTAGGAATGAATTCTTCAATTTGAACTACTGCATAAGTACCGTTATCTAATGCAATTGGACCAAATGTACCAGCCTCCTGTTGCCAAATAGCATCAATCACTGAATGGTCATCACGCTCAAAAGTGCCACTATTCACGGAGACGCTCAAGGCATCTTCATTTTGCAAGAGCTCTTGAACCTTTTCTGACTTACCCTTAATGGTCCACTTAGAAATCTTTTTAGCCAATTTTTCATCACTACTGACCCAATAAATTGCACGGATACGATCTTCCCAGAGGTATTGATCTTTAATCAATTCATAATGAGCAGCTATTCCGGTAGAATCTTTAGCAGCCTTATTCCAAACGGCCTCCTGAGTTAGGTCAAACAAAAGAATTCCCTCTTTGTACTCGCGAACTAAATTTCGAAAATCGGCATGTTTCGTTTCAAGCTGACCGTCTTCATAGGCCATCAAGCGATCGTTCGCATAAGTGTTAAACTGTACTCTTAACAATTCCTCGCGCACGGCCTCGCCGCTCTGGTTCTGATTTTTAAACCAAAACTCTAATACCTCACTTTGGTATATACGCTCATTTGCAAAGGACGCAACAATGCGATCTCGAGACAAACTAGGCAACTCCCAAGAGCCCGTGCCAAAGGCATTTTTATCCACTAAATTCATGGTACGACTTAACCAACGTTCGTCGATCGAAAAGTCATAATCGGACTTTAAACGTTTCATGAATCGGGTAGCACCAACTCTGCTCCTTGTATCTCGTTTCACTTTCTTTGATAGCTCAGATTGTAACGCATCAAACGAGGGAAGTGGCTTTTTCTCAATCAATTGGATAACATGCCAGCCTATACTTGTTTCAACGGGTGCAGAATAATCGCCCGGGGATTCTAACGCAAACGCAGCTGCCTCAAAAGCTGGCATCATTTTATTGATGCCAAATTCTGGCAATTCACCCAAAGCATCTTTTGTCTTGCGGTCTTCACTAAACTCTAGAAGTGAAATAAAATCTTCACCATTCTCAAGACGACTGTAAATTTCGCTGGCACTGCGCGCTGCGCGCTGCTTCTCTTGCAATGTGGATTGTCCATTCGATGCAAAGAAAATATGACGAACGCGCACCGCGCCACTCGCCGAACGGCGGTCCAGTAATTTCACTAAATGGTAACCATACTGACTCCTAACAGGCTTGGATAAATCACCAACTTCCAATTCATATGCCGCTGATTCAAAAGGATATACCATGTTGAATACAGTAAAGTACCCTAAATCTCCGCCATTTTTAGCGCTCCATGTATCTGCACTGGTCTCACGAGCTGCATCTTCAAACTTTGTCTTTCCTGAGAGAATGGAAGTGCGTAAATCTTGCAACTGTTTGTACGCCTTTAAAGTATCTGAAGGAAGTGCATTCGATTCAAGAGCAATCATGATGTGCGCTGCACGCACTTCTTCTTGCATTCTAGCGAAGGCCTGCGCAACCAGTTCGTCTTCAGCACCTTGATCGCTCAAATAAGGCTTTGCGAGCTGAGCGCGGTATCCACCAAACTCATTTTTAAAGCTAGCAGCGGTATCACGATGCTGCGAATATGCCTCAGCAATTTTCAACTTGAAATTGATATAAAGCTCTAAGTACTCCTCTGGAGTTTTTGGATCTAAAGCAGCGCCTACTCCTTTGTTTTTCTCATATACCGCCTTGAATTCCTCTGTTGTTATGCTTTGATCTCCAACAGTAAATAAAACCTCTTGTGCCTGCGATTGTACACCCAAGCAAACAAGGGCAATCCATAATAAATTTTTCATCTTTTATCTTCTACTGTAGTTAGGTGCTTCTCTAGTTATACTGACATTGTGCGGGTGGCTTTCTTGCATTCCAGCCGCGGTGATTTGTATGAATCTTGCCGACGCTTTTAAGGTAGGTATATCTTTAGAGCCGCAATAACCCATTCCAGCGCGCAAACCACCGATGAATTGGTACATTACTTCACTTACTTCCCCCTTATAGGGTACGCGTCCAACAATTCCCTCAGGAACCAATTTCTTAACATCATCCTCGACATCTTGGAAATAGCGATCCTTAGATCCGTCAGTCATCGCTTCGACACTTCCCATTCCTCGGTAGGTCTTATATTTTCTGCCTTCGTAAATCACGGTTTCACCAGGACTTTCTTTTGTTCCAGCGAACATAGATCCCAACATCACACAATCTGCGCCGGCCGCAAGTGCCTTCACAATATCCCCAGTAAATCGAATTCCACCATCGGCAATCACCGGTATTCTATTATCAATTGCTTTGGCTATTTCCATAACAGCACTCAACTGTGGGAAACCTACACCAGCAACAATTCTAGTGGTACATATAGACCCCGGACCAATTCCAACCTTTACAGCATCTGCACCGGCCTCCATTAGGTACAATGCAGCTTCCGGTGTCGCGATATTTCCAACAACCACATCAAGGTCAGGAAACTTTGCTTTAACGCGCTGAAGCGCCTCTACAACTCCTTTGGTATGACCGTGAGCAGTATCTATAATCACTGCATCCACGCCACTTTCATTTAATGCTGTAACCCGTTCAACAACATCTTGCGTCACTCCTACCGCTGCGGCAACACGTAAACGTCCAAATTCATCTTTATTGGCATTTGGCTTAATCTTGATTTTCGTGATATCACGATATGTAATAAGACCTACCAATTTATTCTGCTCGTCGACAACCGGTAATTTCTCGATTTTATGTTCTTGTAACATAGATTCCGCCTCATCCATACTACCGTTTGGTTTGGTCGTTATGAGGTTATCTTTCGTCATTACTTCACTGATAAGGCGGTCATTGTCCTTTTCAAAGCGCAGATCTCGGTTAGTGACAATACCTATGAGCTCTCTGTTTTCATTCACCACTGGAATCCCACCTATTCGGAATTCAGCCATCATTGCATTTGCATCGCGTACTGTAGCATCCTTCGTAAGGGTAACAGGATCTAAAATCATCCCACTTTCCGCACGTTTTACCTTTCGAACCTCCACGGCCTGTTGCTCAATGGTCATGTTCTTATGAATAACACCTATTCCACCTTCTTGCGCAATGGCAATGGCCATAGCACTTTCAGTGACCGTATCCATTGCCGCACTGGCTATGGGCGTCTTCATACCTATATTCTTGGAGAAACGAGAAGATAAATCCACGTCGCGTGGTAAAATCTCTGAAAAGTTCGGTACTAATAGTACATCGTCGTAAGTAAGTCCTAGACCTAGAACTTTATCGTTGTTGTAAGGCATTGCAATTCCGATTTGAATTGCGCCCAAAATTAAGCAATTTATACGAACTAAAGCGGGCGACCATTGGTCGCCCGCTTTATATTCTTAATCTTTTAACAATTAGTTAAGTAAGGTAAAGGTTCCGCGCTCTTCAATAGGCACATCTTCGATACTTCTATACTTGATATAGTAGGTATAAACACCGATTGCTGCTGGCTCTCCGTTCACCTTGCCGTCCCAACTTTCATTGAGATCATTGGTTCTGAAGACTTCTTGTCCCCAGCGGTTCATAATAAACATCGTGTAACTATCTGGTCGCGCAAAGACTCCTTGTGGTTTCCACTTTCTGTTTTCTATAACACTTGAATTTGGACTGAATGCGCTAGGTACCCATAAACGTGCTTTATGAACGGCACAAGCCTCGTTAGAGCGTGCATTAAATTTCTCACCAAACTCATCACGCCAAGGAATGACACCGTCTTTAGCAATGGCCTTAATGTAATAACAGAACTTACCTTTTGAGCTCGAATAAGGCTTGATATCATCATTGTATACTGAATCCATAGTGGACCCCGCTAAGGAGTATGAAGATCCTCCATCAATAGATCTATAAATTTTGTATTCTTCGACACCTGCATCAAACTCTCTGTAATGTGTCCACGTTAAGGTGTTTGAGAGATTACCTAAGGCCTCAACATCCAGAAGCATATTAGTACCCAAGTTGGATAAGGTGTCTAGGGCGCCACAGGAATCGCGCGAGGCGATACGGTAAAAATACTTTCTATTCATTGGGTCCGCAGTGTAATCCACAAACTTCACTTCCCAAGGGCCCAAGGCTGGTTTCGCTACATTACCTATTGTTAAATAGGGTCCAATCTCCGCATCTGCACGCTGGATTTGATAATCAATGACATCTGCATCCTTATCGATATAGGCATAAAGATCAACACCATTTTGAGAGGTAACTGATGCTCTACCTAAATACAACACTTTTGAGCCTTGAACTACAGCAGAGCTGTTACAAACCTTATTCGACGTGCTCGTAATAGTTCCCGTGGTATCTATTGCGCGTACGTAGTAACAGTATGAATAACCATTGATAATACCGTAATGGTTAAAGGTTGTATCTAGTGTTCCGCCCTTCAAGAGTACACCCGAAATCACCCCGCCTAAAGGATCGGTGATATCACAATAGAGGTTATATTCTTTCGGCTGCGTTTGTGTCCAGGTTTTGTAAGTATTCCAACGAATTCTAGCATATCCATCACAAGGGTCGATACCTAAGAATAGGTACATAGTACTTGAAGGAACAGTATTTCCAACACTACTCTGATTTCCACAACTGTCAATGGCAGTAATGACATATTCCTCGCTCTCGTTCATTGCATTTGAAAGCTGGTAGATGTAAGGCATTGCGGTAGCGTAGTCCGAAGCTAAAATAGAATCTACAGGTTGTAAGAAACCGGAGTTATCTCTCCTATAGATGCGGTAATAGACAACATCACTATCTGAAGACGCTTCCCACGACATCGCAGCAAGATTGCCACCTGCAACAGTAACACTATCAAAAACGACAGGTGCTGGTGGAGTTTTATCCGAGAAGAAGCCACTATCTGATGAACTAACACACGTTGTACCGTAACGAACTTCGTAATTTAACCACTCCCCACAAAAAGCTACGGTATCGGTCCATGTGGTATCCGTTGTAGTGCCTAATTGAGTCCAATTTCCTGAATTGATTGGAGCTTCAACCCAAACACCATATGCCGTTGAATCATTACCACGCATCCATGGATTCCAATCGATCTGAGCGATTGATGAGTTCGGTGGTGGTGGGAACGCTTGAAGATCTACTCGAATATTCTGTAATACTGGGGAAGGATCAGATAAGAGACCACATCCCCCTCCTACTTGAATGGTGTAGGCGTTCACCGCATTTGGATCAG
>PZPA01000104.1 GCA_003045825.1 Bacteroidota bacterium | reverse complement strand
GCTGTTGGGAATCGGCATGACACCTAAAGATTTAATGCTGCAATTGCTCGCTAAGGTGGACGATCCTTTCTCAGGAGGGCGCACGTACTACAGCCACCCGAGTCTTAACGATACGGACAAACCGAAAATTCCGCACCAGAGTTCTGCCACTGGAATGCAAGCCATTCCTACGGCCGGTGTAGCCATGGGGATTCAATACCGCGAGCAGCAGGGGCTGGCCACTAAGGGGGAATTGGGCGGGATCGCCGTCTGTAGTATCGGCGACAGTGCCATGACGGAAGGTGAGATTTCAGAAGCGCTACACATGGCTGCTTTGAAGCAGTTCCCGCTACTCATGTTCGTTCAGGACAACGGCTGGGACATTAGTGCAAATCGTGCAGAAGTACACCACAGCAATGCGGTAGAATACGCAAAAGGCTTTACCGGCATTGAAGCAGTTGATATAGACGGAACCAACTTTGAGGAAGCGTATAAAAAATTAGGTGCGATCATCAAGACGATGCGCAAAGAGCGTCGTCCGTTCTTAGTTCGCATGGATGTCCCGCTGCTGAACCACCATACTTCTGGTGTGCGAAAGGAATGGTACCGCGACGATCTAGAGGAAGCGGCGAAACGCGACCCCTATCCTATTTTGAAGGCGCAATGTTTAAAGGCCGGAGTGAGCGAAAAGGAATTGGACCAGTGGGAAGCAGAAGCGGGCAAATTCGTTCAAGCCCAGTACGAAAGCGCCTTATCCATGCCGGATCCGCAACCCGCAGACCTCTTTACCCATGATTTCGCGCCAACTCCCATTACTGAGGAACGCGGCGAGCGTGCACCAAAAGGTGCTGAGCCTACGGTAATGGTAGATGCTGCATTGTTTGCTATCAAAGAACTTATGGCAGCGCATCCAGAAGCATTACTGTATGGACAAGACGTAGGTGGAAGATTGGGTGGCGTATTCCGTGAAGCTGCCACGCTTGCGCAGAAATTTGGTGACGAGCGTGTTTTCAATACACCCATTCAAGAAGCATTTATCATAGGCTCTACGGTCGGTATGTCGGCTACTGGACTGAAACCGTTCGTAGAAGTTCAATTCGCAGATTACCTCTGGCCGGGCATGAACCAACTGTTCACTGAAGTCAGTCGCAGCTACTACCTCAGTAACGGAAAATGGCCCGTTAGTGCCGTAATCCGCGTCCCGATCGGAGCTTATGGCTCCGGTGGCCCCTTCCACAGTTCTTCTATTGAAACTGCCGTGACGAGCATTCGCGGTATTAAAATTGCCTACCCGTCGACCGGGGCAGATCTCAAAGGCCTGATGAAATCGGCTTTTTATGATCCCAATCCAGTTGTGATTTTTGAACATAAAGGTTTGTATTGGAGCAAGATACCCGGTACAGAAGGCGCCAAAACTCCCGAGCCAGACGAAGATTATGTCATTCCTTTTGGAAAGGCGCGCATGGCGTTAGAGGCAGATGCTACAGCCGTGACAGAAGGCGATGCGGCCCTGGTTGTTACTTACGGCATGGGCGTTTATTGGGCACAGAAGGCTGCGAAAGCTTTCCCAGGACGCGTCAGCATATTAGACTTACGTACCCTCGCACCGTGGGACCGCACTGAAGTCATGGCTCAAGCAAAATCGCACGGCCGCGCATTAGTTCTAACGGAAGAATGCAGTAGTCCAAGTTTTGCGCAAAGTGTGCAAGGTGCCATTGCTGAAGAATGCTTCGAGTTTTTAGACGCGCCTGTTCAGCTTTTGGGTGCGGAGAACTTGCCTGCCATACCATTGAACACCACCTTAGAACAAACCATGCTTCCCAACGCGGAAAAAGTGGAAGATGCGTTGCGCAGTTTGCTCGCGTATTGATAGGGACCAATTCAGTAAAAATGGGTACTTTAGTCGCTCAAAATCAGTAGTGATGAACACAGTATTTCTAGGGATCATGGGTCCCAACCAAATGATTCTCATCCTTGTGGTGGTTCTGTTGCTTTTCGGAGGCCGCAAAATCCCGGAATTAATGCGTGGTTTAGGTCGCGGTGTTAAAGAATTTAAGGACGGCGTTGCCGACGAAGAATCACAGGACGACTCGAAAGAGTAAACCCATCCCAACATAGCGCATATGAGTACCACGGCCCAGGCGGTTGAACAGTTTTTGGCAAAAATTGACCAAACGAAAGACCTCAACATTTTTCTAGAAGTTTGGGCAGATGAAGCGCGTGCTCAAGCCGCAGAAGTCGATGAAAAAATTGCTGCAGGAACGGCAGGTTCCCTTGCGGGAATGGTCATTGCGCTAAAAGACAATATCTGCTACCGTGGGCACAATGTCTGTGCCGCATCAAAAATCTTAGAAGGTTTCGAAAGCCAATTTTCAGCTACGGCTGTGGAGCGTTTGCTTGCCGCAGATGCTGTGTTTATTGGCCGCACCAACTGTGATGAATTTGCCATGGGATCAGGGAATGAAAATTCTGCCTTTGGACCAACTAAAAATCCACACGATCCTACAAAAGTACCCGGCGGTTCCTCAGGTGGCTCTGCTGCTGCAGTTGCAGCTGGTCTTTGCCATGCTGCATTAGGATCTGATACCGGTGGATCTATTCGCCAGCCAGCAAGTTTTACGGGAACCGTTGGCTTCAAGCCTTCCTACGGCCGCGTTAGTCGCCATGGGTTGATCGCTTATGCCAGCAGTTTTGACCAGATTGGCCCGTTCACCACTTCAGTGAAAGACGCGGCTCGCATCATGGAAGTCATTGCTGGACCGGATGCTTTTGACGCCACGGCGATGCAAGAGCCATTAACTCCCGTGACGAAGGGCCAGCCCAAAAAAGTGGCGTACCTAAAAACCGCAGTGGACAATCCTGCAGTAGACGAAGGCGTTCGCAAGGCATTTATGGCGCAGCTCGAACTGCTTGAAAACGCAGGGGTAGTCGTTGAGCCGGTAGAGCTAGAACTCTTGAATACGCTGGTTCCCATTTATTACATCATTACCACGGCTGAAGCCAGTTCCAACCTCGCAAGGTTTGACGGGGTTCATGCAGGTTACCGCCACCCAGAAAGCACGGATCTTGAGAGCGTATATAAACTCAGCCGCAGTGCAGGGTTTGGAAAAGAGGTTCAACGCCGTATTATGCTGGGGACCTTTGTGTTGAGCTCAGGGTATTACGATTCTTTCTTTGGCAAGGCACAATCGGCCCGTCGTTTGGTTCAGGAGTGGACCGACAAAACGTTGGAAGAATACGACGCCATTTTATGTCCTACTTCGCCGACTACGGCGTTTGAGATTGGGCGTGAGGTGAGCGACCCTACCGTGAATTAT
>PZPA01000051.1 GCA_003045825.1 Bacteroidota bacterium | reverse complement strand
CATCTGCTACGGACGTTGAAATCAGCATCGTGAATATGGTAGGACAGGTGATCTCGAATGAAGTAGTTACAGTAAACGGATTATACAATAACCAGTTCGATCTCAGCAATGAGTCAGCAGGTGTATATTTCATCCAATTCACAACGGATCACGCTGTATTAACAGAACGTATCACAGTAGAGTAGTTTTCATAGCTATAAGCGATACCTTTAAACCCTGGCCGAAAGGCCGGGGTTTTTATTTTCTATGATGTTCGAAATAGGTCAAATTGTAAAGTTTAAGGATGCTGGTGGAACGGCCAAAGTGTGCCGCATCGATGGTGATATTGTATATGTATTCGATGACTTTGGTTTTGAAAATGCACACGACGCTCGCGAACTGTTGCCAGTTGTTGAATGGCAGGTAGGGGCAGTTGAGCGTAAGGATAAACGCCGGGAAAAATCGGTCCCAGCGGCGCAGCAGATTGACCGATTATCTATTGATTTACATTCTCACGAACTACTTGAATCCACCCAAGGGATGACGCGCTATGAGATTTTGAATCATCAATTAGACAAAGCAAGTGCCACCGTTCGCGAAGCGCGAAGACGTGGAATTTCCAAAGTATTGATCATACACGGAAAAGGATCTGGCCGATTACAAGGAGAAGTCCATGAATTACTAAGGAAAATGGGTGGTTGCGAGTTTTATTTCGCTGATTTCAGCGAAGGAGGATATGGTGCCACTGAAGTTCGTATTGTAAATCGCCTGCAGTAACTTTGCAGCCGTTCTTTACATTTTAAGTTTAAACATTAGACGAGCCTTATCGCTTCGCAAGAAGAGGAAAGTCCGGACAGCAAAGGGTAGTATGCTTCCTAACAGGAAGGCCATGCGTAGCATGGACAGCTAGTGCAACAGAGAGTAGACCGCCTTCGGGTAAGGGTGAAAGGGTGGGGTAAGAGCCCACCGCGGTTCAGGTGACTGAATTGGCACGGTAAACCTCATACGCTGAAATGTCATGTATATCGTGTTCCTTATGGACCAGGCGACCCGCTTGGAGTTTACTGCACGAGGGGTAGGCAGATGGAGCGCATTCGCGAGGGTGCGCCTAGATAAATGATAAGGACCCGCAAGGGGACAGAATCCGGCTTATATCGTCTAACGTTTGAACTTGATGTGAAGATTGATGTTATACTTAGAACTTTAGGAAAACGGCCTTGGGATTTAGACAAAAGATTACTCCTGGATTCATTCAAAAATGGGTGCAGGTTTTTAAGGAAAATGGTTTTAAAGCCGGTTTAAAGATGTTAGGTTGGCGTGCCGTTATCGCCATATTCATATTCTACCTTATTCGTGACGGCTTTCTATATATACTACTCCCGTACTTTATAGCTAAAGGCTATTTTGGATTTTGAGCATAAAAAAAACCGGTCTGTTAAGACCGGTTTTTTAATATATACGCCTGGATCTTAATGACCCAAAGCGCCTAGGTATCTCTCACTCTCTAATGCAGCCATACAACCTGTTCCTGCTGCGGTTATTGCCTGACGGTAAATTTTATCTTGGGCGTCACCTGAACAGAATACACCAGGTAGGTTGGTCACGGTAGAGTCGGCTTTCGTTTTAATATAACCCGTTTCGTCCATATCAATCTGACCTTTAAATATATCTGTGTTCGGTTTATGTCCGATTGCAACAAAAAATCCAGTGGCAGCGATGGATTGTTCTTCACCAGTTTGGTTGTTCTTGACACGAACACCGGTAACCCCTTTGTCATCGCCTTCTAAATCTACGGTCTCAGTATTCCAAAGCACTTCGATGTTCGGTGTAGCCATTACACGATTTTGCATTGCTTTTGATGCACGCATGCGGTCCTTACGCACCAGCATGGTTACTTTGGGACATAATTTAGCTAAGTAGGTCGCTTCTTCTGCTGCAGTATCTCCTGCACCTACAACGACAACTTCTTGACCCTTATAAAAGAATCCATCACAGACGGCACAGGCACTGACACCGAAACCCATGTATTTTTCCTCTGCAGGAAGGCCAAGGTATTTCGCTGAAGCTCCTGTTGATATGATTATAGTCCTTGCCTGAACTTGAAGGCTATCGTCAATAGTTAAAATATGGTAACCACCTACTTCTTTTGATAATTCTGTTTTTGTAACTAAGCCGAAGCGTATATCTGTTCCAAATCGCTCTGCTTGATTCTTTAGGTCTTCCATCATCGCATTGCCGTCTGTACCTTGGGGATAGCCTGGGAAATTGTCTACCTCGGTAGTCGTCGTTAGCTGTCCTCCCGGTTGAAGACCCATATACATTATGGGATTTAAATCTGCACGAGCGGCGTAAATTGCGGCCGTATATCCAGCTGGGCCTGAACCAATGATGATACAATCGTGTTGTTCCATTATCTCTGTGTTTAGAAATCCAAATGTAGGGTGAATTGGTTCAAAATTTTATTACCTCACCCTATCTACGGATAGAGTTTTTTAATGAGTTATAAACGATGCTTAGAAAGATACTATTGGGAGCACTAGGCACCCTCATCATTGCTACTGGTTGTACTCCAACTAAAGTAGTGGTTCCTTTGGAAGAAGGACAATGGCAGATAGGCGTGACACAAGGTCGCCCACAAATTAATGAAGGGTATTTACCAGTCATTGGTGCCTATGCGGCAAAAGGAGTTTCCGCAACTAAAACAAATTATGGCGGTATTCAATTTTCCAGCTTGCTTTTAGGAGCGGTCCAGTTAGAAGGTGGCCAAATTCGCTCTTGGATCCCGCAAGATGGATTAATGCCCGGCGTTTCCTGGGGCTTTGGAGGCCAAGCCTTCATGAGTACGAGAGATTACGCGTTCCGATTTTATCCCGAGGCTGGTATCAATGCCTATTGGCAAAAAGGACCACACATCGTAAACGCTTCGGCCAATACCTGGGTGGATCCGACTTGGTTCTTAGCGGACTTTGGTAGAGGGCAGATCCTCGCGCCGTCTTTTAGTGCGGGTTATAGGCTACGTTACAAATGGTTCGAAGCTCAATTAGAATATAAAATACTCAATCCGACTCGTGAAATCCACATTCCTCAAGCCTATGTGCCCAACACATCAGGTCTAGGTGGGAAGGGCTTCTTCTATGGTATTGCAATAAACTTTTAGTGATGAAAAAATTTCTTTTTATAGCTTTAGCAGCAATAGCGCTAAGTTCATGTGCTGATGTGAGTGGTGCTCTATTTGCTGGTGGGGATGGCACTTATGATTTTAAGAACACTTATTTAGATCCCGAATTTCAGGTGGATGAGTCGAAAATTCATCTCTTGGATTTAGAATCGGGTACTCAGGATACCATTTACGCATTGTATGTAGGTGATTTCGCTCAAATCGCAACGGATACGATTATTGTGTTTCTTCACGGGAATACACCATCAATGGACAGTTATTGGCAAACGGCCGGGCTTTTTGCAAACCTTGTAAACAATCATCATTACGGTTTCATCATGTATGATTACCGTGGTTTCGGATGGAGCACCGGGCGCTCCACAGGAGCAGAATCCATGGCTGCCGATTATGACGCGGTACTTTCCTTTTTACAATCACAAGGCCTAACCAGTGAACGAATGGTAGTGGTTGCCAATTCTTTAGGTTCACTACCTGCCGGACCCGCCGCTGCTGGTGGATCAAGAATCCCTGTTCAAAAATTGGTCATGGAAGTGCCTCAAAGTACAGCGAATGTCATCATGCAAAATGCGACAGGTTTAAGTCTTCCAGCTTCAATGATAACGAGCTATAAGTTTGATCTAGGTCAAAACATGGAAGATTATACGGGCGAATTGCTTTGGATGCACGGTACGGAAGATGCCGTTGCGCCAATAGAAACTGCAGAAGCGGCGATGCAAAAGCATCAAGGCACCTACTATCAAGAAGCTGTTTATGACGGTGCAGGGCACGGTTTGCGATGGGATATAGGTGATGAAGAATGGTCCAAAGTTGTTTTAGACTTTATACGTCACTAAGGATTCATCGAAACTCTATTTCGCAGTATATTTGCGCCCTATTCGGGATGTAGCTCAGGTGGTAGAGTGCACGTCTGGGGGGCGTGAGGTCGCAGGTTCAAGTCCTGTCATCCCGACTAAATATTTTGTAAGAAACTGTAATACAGGCGCCTATGGCGCCTGTTCTTGTTTACTCCCCGTATAACTCCCCAAGAGACGGGCTAGTCATATTGGGCAGTCAAAAGCGGGCAATTATAAAAGCAGATGCTTGGATTATAGACATCTTTTATAAGCAGCGGTTAACGCGAGTTTTCGGTGAATGGTAACAACCGAACCAGTATTCTCATAGGTTCTCTGGCATAGTCTTTGTAATTTCTAAGCTGCACGCTAAATACTTGCCATAATGAACTTAAAACCAATCATTTTCTCACTTGTTGCTATAATTCTCACATCATGTGTAGTAGTTTCTCCTGGTACGGTAGGAGTGAAAAACAAACTCGGTAAACTAGATAACAAAGTTATTCACCCCGGTATAGTAGGATTGAATCCATTAATCACGCGAGTTATTACAGTTCCGACAAGAACAGTAAACCTTGAGGTCCGTTTGAACCTACCTTCGAAAGAAGGATTGAATGTTATGGCGGAAATTTCAATATTATATCATATTGAGGCAATGCAAGCACCAAATGTAATTCAGACCGTTGGCGAAAATTATGAGCAGGTCATGATCCTTAGTGTATTTAGATCTGCGGCCGCTGATGTGTGTTCACGTTACATGGCAAAAGACATGCACAGTGGTCAGAGGGCTGAAATAGAGGCGGCTATTAGCAATCATATGGATAGTTTATTGATTGATCGAGGATTCGTAATTGAATCGGTTCTGATGAAGAGTATCAGCCTGCCTCCCGGCTTGTATGACGCTATTGAGAGCAAACTAGAGGCAGAGCAAATTGCCCAACGTATGGAATTTGAGCTCGAACAAGAGCGTTTGGAAGCTAAGCGGAAAAAGATTGAAGCGGAAGGTACTCGAGACGCGCAAAAGGTATTAGCGGAAGGCCTTACCGACGAGATTATTAAGTGGAGAAGTTTAGAGGTTTTTGAAAAGTTATCGAATTCACCAAATGCTAAGTTGATTTTTACCGATGGATCGGCTCCTATGTTATTAAACGAGGATTTGAAGTAAGCTAGTTTAGTATTTAATCAAAACGTATTTATCCCCTCCATTGCAATTGTAATGTAGGGGATTTTTCTTGCCGTGAATAGAGAAAAAGGGGCATACGGTAATCTCAAAAATGACTTATATCAGATACACGAGATATTAAAATGCGGTACCATGTGATTATATGGTTACCTTTTGAGAATAATAGATATACGATACACCTCGGTAAGTAAATATATTGGTAGTAAACGACATCCGAAGATGAAAATACGCTATTCCATATTTATTCTACTTTTCAGCATATCGGCGAACGCGCAAGAATTAGTTCTCAATAATACGGTTTACGGGCAGGTAACGTCTACGTTATACAAAGAAGCTCGAATCGTACGGTCAATAGCACCCGCGCAGTTTCATGAGCTATCCGTTTTATTTGACGGTTATCGATTGAACTTCAAATATGTAGATGATTATACTGCTTGTTTTAGTGCTTACCCTAAAATAATCGACTGGGAGTTGACTGATGAAGAGCTAAGAAACTTGAGAAACTCTATTCGGCGGTATGGCGGTACTCTTCCAAAAATTTCGGTCAGTAAGGGGAGTAGCCTCAATGAAGAGAGTCCTAATGAATTACCAAGAACCAAATGGTATCAGGAAACTGTAGAAGAACCCGACTATACTGAAGAACAACCGCTGTCTAGCTCTGAAATAGCCATAGAGGAAGATACAAGAGACATAATTAGCGCGAGTAAAGATTCTACCGCTTGGTCTAATCCACCGAATGATCCGGACTCAACACAATCACTATATACAGCAGACGCGATTACTACCGATAACACAAACGTGGAGTCCAGCATTACAATTAATAATGAAAACGGTGATAGCGCGAAAAAAATGGACCAAATGCGCGCCTACAAAAGAAAAGGTGTGATTTACCGCAATGATACTCTATCAGTTAAGGAAGCTAAATTGATAGCCATGAACCAAAACTTTACTGCGTACAGACACTTTGCGGCCGCACAAAGAATCCGAGGATGGAATACGTTTTGGGGAATTGTTACCGTACCGGCATACCCAATAGTGATTATTACTGGGCCGGCGATCGCCGTTAGGGAGTCTATTCGCAAAAGCAGAATAGAAAAAGCGGTAGAAGCGTATAACATCTCTATTATCAAGGAGAATAATGGGGATATCAAAAAATTGGTGCGCTAATCTAAAGTGCTACTGTTTGAAGATTATTGAATTTTTAACCTGCTGATTACTTTCAACTTTTAATATATAAGAGCCCGTTGACAAGTTGGAAGTCGGAAAGATTACAAATGCACTCTCATTGAAACGTTCGCTACGAACTAACCTGCCAGTCACATCATAGAGGTAATATGTACCATCTAGAGGTTTGGAAAATTCTATCGTCAAAGATTCTGAAACGGGGTTCGGATAGGTTTTAAACTTTAAAATACTCTGTTCGGGCAGTCCTACCTCATTTAAACTTTTTATGACCTGAATCGTATCTCCACACTCATTATATGCTGAGAGCGTTATCGTAAAGTTTAAACTTACTGTTGCATATTGATGAGAAATACTAGTAGCCTGAGTTATACTTTGAGTCCCATCGCCCCAATCCCATATGAGCCCTGAACTGCCTGATACATTAGCAAAGAATTGGACCAACATGCCGTTTGCACCTGATGAGGCTATATTGAACGTGAAATTAGCGGTGAGCGCAGGGCAAGTAGATACAGTATCCACGAAGGTATAGGAACCGCCACAGGTATCGGTGCAGGTTAGGGTAACGGCAAAAGTACCTGCCGATCCATACGTATGCGAAGTCATTGCACCAATAGCTGTAGTACCATCTCCAAAATCCCAAGAGTAAGAGCTTAGCCCTGTAGGTTGCGCAGAGAAATTAAATGAAAGCGCACTAGTTGTGCTGCTCGTAAAACTTGGTTGAACGGTATTACAAATGGAAACATTTTGACTTGAGCTCGCCGTAATGCCACAGGCATCTGTCACAACTAGGTTAACAACATATACTCCTGGATTAGCAAAAGAATGTGTAGGATTGCTGCCAGATGCCGTAAAACCATCACCGAAACTCCAACTGTAGCTTAATCCAGCCCCAATAGAGGCCCCTGCATTGAATACCCTAGTTTGTCCGTTGCCCGCTACAGCAAATTGGCTTACTACTGATCCACATACGGTCAAAGTAAATGTTATAGTATCTGAGTTTCCACAATAATTTGATGCGACTTGTTGTACCGTATAAATGCCAGGTGTCGGGTACGTATAGATCGGGGAACTTCCGGTACTATTAGCCCCATTTCCCCATAACCAAAGAATAGAATCTGACGGACTGCCTGTATTTAGAGCACTTACCGTGCTCCCGTTAAGCGTTACGCTTCCTTGTGCAGTGACTGCCGGACAGTTGGGTGTATTAAAGTTTAGTGTTGCATTCGAACTGAGCAGATTAACGCCACAACTGTCTTTGACAAATACGCTGTAGGAGGTGTTTGGAATTAGACCAGTGAGTGTGTAGGGTGATGTTGCCGGATTAATGAGTTGACCTGTACCTAAGGTAAATCCTGTAGGTCCATATTCGATAATACTGATAGAAGAAGTACCCTGCCAAGTCAATGTTGCGGTATTAGTAGTGATGCTAGATGCTGTTAAAAGCGTTGGCGCAGGACAATTCAGGGTTCCTTCAAAAGCGATATCGTCGATACAAACGGCTGAGGAATAGGTAAAGAATGAACTTCCTGATGTCTTAATTGCCTGAAGTGTTATGACGACGGTATCACTTGTAAAAGTAGAAAGTGATGATGTATTTTTAAGCCAAGCAGAACCACTATTGGATTGTTGAGGTCCAGTGAACGAACTTAATAAGGTGTCGCTTCCCCCGGGGCTTCTTGCATATACATTTAATCCTCCGATGCTGTTGCCATACATGTGGTACCAGAACGAAAATTCGGGACTAAGTAATTGCCCTAGAAAAACAGGTGGTAATTCAATATTGGCGGTGTCTGACGCAGCGCTGTTCGCTCTGGCAAATAAATAACCACTAGAACCTCCTGTATGATCCGTTTGGGGTCCTGTGAATGCAAAGTGATCGAAACCGGACCGTGCTCCAGTCCAAAAGTAGCCGTCATTATCATCTTCGAATCGGGTAAAACAATTTCCGATCTGTCCTGAAGGCCTGAAAGAGGAGGGACCTTGCCATTGATTGTTGCTAAAGCTATTAGTGTAGGGAGCAGTGAAAATGGAACAACTTGTAAAGAAGGACGGACCTTTAACCCAGACACTTTTGTCAGTACTGCTGCAGCTGTCTCTAACTTCCCAACGGTATTTTGTGTTTGGGTCTAAGGCCGTCAATAGGAATTGCGTATTTGAAGTACTTACGACATTCCAATTGTTGGCATTTACTTTTTTGTATCGTAATTGATGGTAGTTAGCCCCACCTGAATTCCATTTTAAAAGTGCATCTGTAGTACTCACTGAAAGTACCTTAGGAAACCTAGGTCTAGGGCAACTGGGAGCGGATGCTACAGAGATATCATCAATAGAGAATGGTTGTCCTTGTACGAGCGATACACCGTCGTAGGAAAAAGTGATGCGAATGGTATCACTAGAGCTGTAGCTAAGGGGTATTACTATTTCTTTCCAAGGGGAAGTCTGCGAACCCTGAAGAGCACCACTCGTATCAAATACGGCAGTTTTAGATCCATTAAGTTGCTCTACAGTAGCTGTGAATTTTCCGAATTGGACAGGAAACCCATTAGTGGGTTGTGCATTGGAGAAGGCGTGTAACCAGAATTTAAGTTCAGGATTGGTCAATAAATTTAATGTAATCCACGGCGTGGTAAAGGAAAGATTATCTGGTGCTGTAGATCCATATCGGTAGTTAGTAGCTAAAAATTTCCCGTTTCCCGTAGGTGTATGGTCGGTATTTGGCCCCTCATCTGTACTCTTTGGACCACGTGCGACTTTCCAATAAAAACCTAAACTTCCCGAATCCAAAAAACAGTCACCAAAGTCTCCTTGATCGAACCAACTCAAAGGTGCGATCCAATCATTCCCTTCAAAGTCTTCGGACCAGGGAGCTATAAAATAGCCACAAAGCGTTTCGATGGTAATGAATTCTGACCAAGCGGATGTATCACTAGTCCCGCACAAGGAACGAACTCTAAGGGTGTAAGAGGAATTTGGCGCAAGTCCATTTAAGTTATATTGATTATTGGTGACTAATGCGATGTTACCAGTATTCGGCGCTGTTGTTCCCTGTGACCATTGAACTTGGTAATAGGTTGCACTAGTGGTATCCCAGGTGATTTGAGCATTTCCAAGACTTAAGGCAGTGAGGCGAACTTTGATTGGTTTTTTACAACCAAGGGTATCTTCGGTGATGGCAAAATCATCAATACTGATTCGAGAGTTACTTCCTGAATTTAAGCCCGCTAAATCACGGAATGCTGTGAATTTAAAGGCAACGGTATCATCAATATAATCGGCTATGGAATAGATAGCCTGGTGCCATGGACTGCTTGAGGAAACGAAGGCACCTGTATTGGGGAATAAGGAGTCAATCACCGTCCAATTGCTTGCTGTGTCCGTAGTAATGGCTACTTCCAACCTCTTAATATCAGAACCAAAGAGATGGTACCAAAATGATACTTGCGGGGCAGAATCGTTAGCCAAAGAAATGTAAGGCGTAATGAGCGTCGACGAATCGGCAGCAGTAGCGAAGAAATAGGGATCACAACTAAGATAGCCTGAACCTCCATTGGTATGGTCTCCCGACGGTCCTGTGGCATTCGCTAATGAGGAAGATGGAGAGGGCGCTTTGATCCAATTATACGTGGTGTAAACTCCACGGTCCCAACAACCATTGATTGATCCAATATTGAACTGACTCGTTGGAGCAACCCAACCGCCCCCGGCGCCAGAGAATGATTCAGTGTAAGGGGTGTTGTAGAGACAAGGTGTTGAATTTGATGTTAAGGTGCAGACTACGGTGTACTGAGGCGAAGTGATGGACATTAAATTTCCAGCGGGTGACGTATACACCGTAGTCCCAGTAGCGTTATCTGTAACGGTGAAAGAGCATTCACTTTGCCATTGTCCACCTCCTAACCAACCAAAAGTTAAAGTATCTCCTGTAGTTATTGAAATCTGGTAAGAAATAGTGGATCCTGTAGAAAGTGTAAGCGTACTGGGACTGTATCCCGAGGTTTGGGCATACATTGAGTTACCATTCCATCCGTCTCCGTAAGAATCTAGTAAGGTAAGGGTATAAGTACATTGCGCTTGAACAGAAAAGCTTAAACCAAAAGCCAGAATCATTAGTATGCTTTTGAACGACTTCAATATCATCATTTAGGATTAGGTTCTACTCGTACGACTATGCAATTCACACATTTGTTATACTTAGAACACTGATAACCGATTAATGTTCAAATAATTAGACATCTGGAATGCTGTTTTACAGCCATTGATCATTCAAGTATAGGCAGAAGCATACTTCTTTCTGTCTTATCTTACCAAAAATGAAAATGGTATGATTGAGTCGAACACATTAATTGGCGTACTCATTGGATTCACCGTTCTCGGGATTCTCCTCGGGCGTATGACTTCCAAGGATAGCGTTGATGATTTCGCCTTAGGAGGCAGGTCGTTAGGATTTTTTCCATCTCTAATGACGCTGAGTGGAACGTTTGTTAGTGCCGTAACCTTAATGGTTTACACCAGTTTTGTTTACATCTACGGCATTTCTGCTGCCTGGATATTTATCGGATATACTCTTGGTTTTCTGCTTTTTATACCCTTTGCCTTAAAGTTGTATAGACTCAGCATTAAGCATAAATTTTTTACACTCACCGACTATTTTGTTTTCCGATACGGTCGAAAAACCGCACGTTGGGTCATCGGTGTGATATTCGTCTGGTATGTTGGTTTGCTCAGCACGCAACTCTTGGTAGGGTCAAATCTGCTCAATGAATTGGGCGGTATACCTGTGAATTGGGCTAAACTAGGAATGCTGCTTTCTGTCATGGTGTACCTATTGGTCGGCGGATTCGGATCGGTTGTTAAGACGGATATGTTCCAGTTTTTGGTGATTTTCCTAGTACTCATATTAGTTACCCTTACTTTGAATAAGGGCGGTGAGGTGCCTCCAGAAATGTATGCGCCATTTAATGCCGGTCCAGTGAATATCATTGCTTTTCTACTTTTAGGTATTCTAACACCTTTTGCCACTCAGGACTATTGGCAGAAGGTCTTTTCCATGAAAAACGAAAGAGTAGTAAAGCAAAGCTTTGGCGTTGGGGCAGGGGTGAACATCCTATTGACGGTTGCGCTTACCTATGTTGGACTTATCGCACGTGCCCAATTCCCTGCCGGTGAGGGCGTTACTAACGAACATGCGGAGATGATGGTTTTACGCACCTTTACTGAATTGGTTCCGCCAGAATTTCAAGTCGCAGTGTTAATCGCATTTTTTGCGGCGATTTTAAGTACCTCGGATACGTATTTGTTTTTGCTTAGTCTCAATGTTACCAATGATCTTTTCCCAAACAAAGAAGAAACGGCAGGAGCGGGTATTAAACGCATCCGTTGGGCTTTGGTGGGCGTTGGTTTCTTTGCATTACTTATAGCGCTGTTTTTCCAGCGTATAGAAGATATCGTAGTTACTTTTAAGGCATTAGGTATAGGTATAGCACCCGTGATATTTTTTGACTGGGCCGGTAAGCACCACAAACAAAGCGTCGTTCGAGCACTTTTGGTAATGACCGTTGTTTGTCTGGGGGTAAGTATCTACATGATGTCTGCGCAAGGTAAGATCAACCCTGCCATAGCTTTTGTAAGTATAGGAACATCTTCGCTGGTGTATGGTATCAGTTACCTCGTGCGGAAGAAGGATAAGGAAACAGCATAGACCACAAAAAAAAAGACCCTACCGGGCCTCGTTCTTGTTAAGTGAAAAGTTCTTCGACTTGCGTCTCTGCAACATCTTCGAGTTGCGTGTGCGGCAACCCTTCGATAATAGTGATAGGTCGCTCACGTAATAATTCTTTGTTAAACATGTTTTTAGGGTTTGATATGGTATAAAGATACCAATAATATCCTAAAAATCAAGGTTTTCAACAAGTATTCTGCTTTTATTAACAAAAAGCAACTACAGTTTTAGCAGCCGTTCGGTCTTGACAAAACCAGCACTTCCTTCGAGTCGAACTACGTAATTGCCCGCTGCCAACGTACCCAAATGTAAATACAATTCTGCCGGACCTGCGGGTAAGTCTCTACCTGCTAATTCTTGCACTAGCGCACCTGTTGTATTGTACAGTCGGGCTTCGATACGTTGGTCTTGCTCTAGGTTAAAGGTAATGGTAACGATGTCTAGGTCGTATGCTGGGTTGGGATACAATTGGCCCCCGTTCGCGTACAAGGGAACCACAGTATCGGTGCTAAACACTTGGGAGATGTATGTTCTATTTTGTTGTGGACCATCGCCATAGAAACCTGCCATCCATGACTCGGAGGGAATTATTGCGCCGTCTTCATCAAACATAGGCTGTATGGCAAAATAGTCCCCCCAACGTTCGTAACTGTCGCTATGACGGTCCACGTGTGTGGTACCGTTAATGAGATCTATGGCATTAGAGAATGAGGTATCATTACCCAGCTGAACCGCTCCCATGCCAGGGTGCCCTTGGATCGAGGTGAAGTTAAAACCAATCAAACATTGAATTTGATTCGGGTGCACTCCGCTCCAAGTAATGTTTGGGTAACCATAATCGCGCACAGGGTGCGAAAAAACACGCGCCGTTACTTTAGGCGCTGCTCCTTGGGCGTCATGAATAAATCCGTGATAAATAGCAGCATTTGCGTTGGTTCCATGGGCGGTAGTACTCACAAACTGTATCCAATCATCTTTTTGAATGGCGCCTAAAACTCGTCCATCGTTGGTTTGTAGCCCTTTTGTGGCATCTGTAGTATCTGTATCCCCCTGTTTCCCATTGGGCGGAACGCCATAAGGTAGATTGCTTACTAGCGCTTGTGCGGTGACTGTTGTATCTGCTGCCCCTTCGGTTATGGTAACTAAGAAGATGGTATCGTTTTGTAGATCAAAATTTCGATTGCTTAAGAACTGGAGCTGTTTACTAATATTATCATGACCACGAACAGGGTGGAGGTTACGCACGAATTTACCATTATGAGCTATCTGAGTATAAACCGTTGCATCCACATTTCCACCGGCAAATCCTTCGGTCTTATTCAGGTGCCAAATTACGGATCCGTCGAAGCCTACTTGCCAACTCACATTTGGGATGATAAGATTTGCTGTAATGACCAATCCCGTTTCACTTAAAGCTATGGCAGGGAAATCAGTCCAACGATTATTACTAAGCGGATTGCCCGTTAAGCTATAAATGTTCCACGGATCGGTTGGGTCATTTGTGGAGGAGAAACAAACGATAATACGGCTGTTTGCAGCGTCGTTATCCTTTAGAAAAACGAGAACAAATCGATCCAAGGTGGGGTCGTAAATGAGTTTAGGATCATAATAATTTGAAAAACTAGATCCGTTCGCCATTTGCTGAAGACTAAAAAGCCCTACTGGAGATGGCATAATAAGCTCGCCAGTTTTTGTATCCATCGCCCAAAAAACACTATTCACTGCCGCGCAAAGAATACCGTCTTTACTAATAGCCATGGCATTATCGTTGGGTATACCGCCTGTAAAATCGAAAGGGTTACCCTGAGGTGTTAGTCGATAGATGGAAGTGCCAAATCCCGCCACTGGATCAGAGACCGAAGTGGTTTTTTTTGTTTCGGTCGATGCCGGGAAATTTCTATAATTCTGGAGTAGCTTTTGTCCGGCTAAGAAGCTTTTGTAACCCTCTCCTCCGGGTATGGGAGCTCCTGTAGGGTAGAGAAATGATAGTACTTCGTTTGGTGCTGCCTTTGGGTCAAACGTTCCTTCATAGGTAGCTTGAACGGTATTCTGCACATATCCTTGTCCAAAAGCGCTTGTAGCGCCAATTAGAAAAACAAAAATCCACTTATTCATTAGGTCTGTATTACTCCTGGGTTATAGCGCTTCATTTCAGGATTATTATTCGACATTTCGATACCGAAACTGAGCCATTCACGGGTTTTCGCCGGGTCAATGATAGCGTCCACCCATAATCTAGAAGCTGCATAATAGGGGCTGGTTTGACGTTCATAGCGTTCTTCTATATCTTTTTGCAGGGCGTCCAATTCTGATTGAGTCAATTCTTTTCCACTGCCTTTTAGCCGAGATTTCTCTATTTGAAGCAACACTTTTGCAGCTTGTTGTCCCCCCATAACGGCTAATTTTGCGTTGGGCCATGCAACAATAAGACGCGGATCGTAGGCAGTCCCATTCATAGCGTAATTCCCTGCACCGAAGCTGTTTCCAACAATCACCGTGAATTTAGGAACTACAGAATTTGCCACGGCATTTACCATTTTAGCGCCGTCTTTGATGATACCGCCGTGTTCACTCTTACTACCGACCATAAAACCAGTGACGTCTTGAAGGAAAACGAGCGGAATGCGCTTTTGATTACAGTTGGCTATGAATCGGGCCGCTTTAGCGGCACTGTCGGAATAAATCACGCCGCCAAATT
>PZPA01000050.1 GCA_003045825.1 Bacteroidota bacterium | reverse complement strand
CCTACAGTTGCCCATGTATCGACCATAGTGCCACTATCCACATAGGCCCCTATGTTCACATAGGAAGGCATCATGATCACACCGCTCGCCAAGAATGCACCGTGACGCGCTATGGCATGCGGTACAACACGAACGCCTTTTGCGGCATAACCGGTTTTCAATGGAATTTTATCGTGGAATTCAAAAGGAGGCACCTCAATCGTCTCCATTTTTTGAATAGGAAAGTACAACACCACAGCCTTTTTCACCCATTCATTGACTTGCCAACCATCTGCAGTAGGTTCAGCAACTCGTAATTCGCCACTGTCTAGGGCGCTTACAACGGCTCTTATGGCTTTCTGGGTGCCCGATTCTTGCAATAAGTTGCGGTTTTCCCATGCGGCTTCAATAGTAGGTCGTAGATCTTGCATATTTCGTGTGCTCTTAAAGCATCAAAGATAGGGCTTTCACCTGCTTTAGACTACCTTTGACATATGGCAAAAATTGTAGCATTAGATGTTGGTGCAAAGCGAACGGGTATTGCGGAATCGGACCCCATGCACATTATGGCGTTTCCACTAGAGACGGTCGCAACGGATTCTTTGTTCACGTTTTTGCAGGGTCGACAGGCTGTAGAGCCGATAGAGGAATTAGTGGTTGGCGCACCGTTAAGGTGGGACGGTTCTCCTTCTGAAGTAGCAACCTTTATTGACGGTCTTTGTGTTAAAATCGAACAGAAATGGCCCGAATTACGCATCATTAGGGTAGATGAACGCTTCACCTCATCCTTGGCCGCAGATGCTTTAGTTAAAGGCGGGATGAAGAAGTCAAAACGTCAAGAAAAAGGCGCGGTGGATAAAGTAGCCGCCGCACTTATTTTAGAGAATTATTTAGCGCAGCGATAACTATCTTTGTGCGCATAAAAATCTAGGAATGATTTTACCTATTGTCGCATACGGCGACCCAGTTTTACATAAAGTTGCCGACGAAATCGAGCAAAGTTATCCGGGCTTAGAAGCACTCATTGAGAACATGTATGAAACCATGTATAATGCGCAAGGGGTCGGTCTAGCTGCACCGCAGATAGGAAGGGGTATTCGACTTTTCGTTATCGACGCCAGTCCATTTGCGGAAGAAGGCAGTGAGGAGTACGACGTGTTAACCGCTTTGAAGAAAACGTTTATCAACCCTATCATCGTTGAAGAAAATGGTGAAGAGTGGGGTATGGAAGAAGGATGTTTAAGCATTCCAGACGTGCGTGAGACGGTATTTCGTCAGGAGAGAGTAGTGATTGAATATTACACAGAGGATTGGGAATTGGTTGAAGAAACCTACACTGGACTCGCAGCTCGTGTGATACAGCATGAATACGATCATATCGAAGGTGTACTGTTCACAGAGAAAATTAAGCCGTTGCGCAAAAGATTGATTAAAGGTGCTTTAGGTCGCATTGAGCGTGGCGGTATTTCGCCCGACTACCCCATGAAATTCCCAAAGGCGAAATGAGGTATATGATTGCGATGTTCATGCTGTTTATGGTGAGTTGTCAAAATTCCCCAGCGCTGCAGAGCCCGGAGGTCGAAGCTATTGCTTTTTCCTCTACAGATTCTACTATGTATTATCTAGAGGCGGTTGAGCATAGTGTATTAACTCCAAAGGGATATACCCGCGCAGCAGCACATTTTGTAGCAGGGGATTCCATAATAAAGTCGGATGCTGCAAACTTAATGAAGGCAGGGTTGACCTGTATGAATCAAGATGGGAAATACAGGTTGTATGGGGTGAATTACCTCATCTTACTCACGAATAAATTTCCTCAAGATCGTTATGCACCGGAGGCGTTACTTCAGTTGGCGCTTTTTTTCGATAGTGAATTAGGAGGCAGCGAGCGGGCAGTCGAATTTTTACGAGTGCTACTAAAGCGTTATCCAGAACATGCCATGGCAAAAGATGCCCAAGCACTTTTAGATTTAATGAGTGTCTCCGAAACCGGAGAAATACAAACAGTAAGAGATTGGTTAAATAACGAATAATGGAATTAAGAACTGTATTATCAATTGCCGGTAAGCCGGGTTTGTTCAAGTTAGTTGCTCAAAATAAGGGCGGCGTTGTAGTTGAAAGTCTGCTCGACGGTAAGCGGACAAGCATCTCGGCTTCGGCCAACGTCAGTTCTTTGGGCGATATTGCGATTTACACGTATGAAGAGGAAGTTCCTTTGCGTGAGGTCTTTAAAGCAATGTCAGCCGCGACGGGTGGTAAAGAAGCGTTAAGTCACAAGAGTAGTAAAGCGGAATTGGAAGATTTCTTTGGTGAGGTGTTGCCGAAGTTTGACCAAGAGCGCGTTTATGCAAGCGATATTAAAAAGATCGTTCAGTGGTTTAATATTCTTGCAAAGAACGAACTCCTCGCCATTTTAGACGAAACTGAAGAAGAGGCTTAATCGATGAACGACCGTGCAGCGAAAATAGAGGCCTTTGGAAGACTACTGGACATCATGGATACGCTCCGTGCTGAATGTCCGTGGGACAAAAAGCAAACCCTCGAGAGCTTGCGTCATTTGACCATTGAAGAAACTTATGAGCTGGCTGATGCCATTGAGGAAGGGGATTTGAATGAGATCAAAAAAGAGCTTGGCGACCTGATGCTGCACATGGTTTTCTATAGTAAAATCGGAAGTGAGAAAGGTGCCTTTGACGTCGGAGATGTTCTTAACAGTGTTTGCGATAAGCTAATACATCGACATCCTCATATCTATGGCGATGTTGAAGCCACAACTGAAGAAGAGGTGAAGGCGAACTGGGAGGCAATTAAACTCAAAGAAAAAGGTACCAAGAGTGTACTTCAAGGTGTACCGAGAGGTTTGCCTGCGCTTGTTAAAGCCATAAGGATTGGTGATAAAGCACGAGGCGCTGGATTTGATTGGGAGCAACCTCAAGATGTTTGGGTCAAAATCCGCGAAGAGCTAGTGGAGTTTGAAGATGCTCAAAAATCTGGAAATCAGGACCTTATTCAAGGCGAGCTAGGGGATGTACTGTTTTCAATAGTTAATTTTGCTCGATTGAGTAATCTCGATCCAGAGATGGCGCTTGAGCGTACCAATAAGAAGTTCATTTACCGCTTTACCTATATGGAAAACGCAGCGCGTAATATGGGTAAGTCATTAGCAGACATGAGTTTAGAGGAGATGGAAGGCCTTTGGAATGAGGCGAAGCACAAGTCAAGACTTTAATCAAGAATAAATAGGGAGCTTGCAATTTGAAAAACCTGTGTCTAAGGTCTTTCTTATGTGTTGATATAGTGTATATTAGAGTAATGAAAACTCTATATTTAATTCAGTATATTACCTATTCCATTTCTCATGAATGGATTGAAGATTGTGACGGTAACCTAATCTACCGCGCTTCAAACCTCAAGAATTTTAAATGGCCCCATTTAGGTTTCTATTTGAACATCCTAAAAGATTCAGAAAAGTAAATGAACGAGAAGGATTTAAGTCTTTACAACCGAGATATTAGCTGGTTAAAATTTAATGCACGTGTCCTTCAAGAGGCGGAAGACCCTGACGTCCCCTTGATAGAGCGCATTCGATTTCTAGGTATTCATTCTAACAATATGGATGAATTCTTTCGTGTACGCTATTCTTTCGTGCGGAGGTTACAGCTTTCCACTGTTAAGAATCATGAGGACAATTTAGAGGGGCATTCGCCAGGAAAGTTGCTTAAGCAGTTAAGTAAACTGGTGAACGAACAGCAACAGCTTAGTCAGAAGATATATGAGCATCTCAGGGGAGAATTGGCTAAAGAGTCGATAGAAATTATTTCCGAGCAGGAGTTGACACAGAAGCAAGCTCAATTCGTGCGAGATGTCTACCGCAATCAGGTTAGCCCCGCCTTGACTAATCTGATGTTAAGTCAGGCTCCTGAATTTCCTTATCTGCGGGATAAAGGAATCTATTTAGCCGTACGGCTGATGAAAGGTAATAGCGAACAGTTTTCGATCATCGAAGTGCCTTCAGGCGCGATGAATCGATTCATAGCACTGCCTAAATACGGGAAGCAATACATCATGTATTTGGACGATGTTTTGCGGTACAATCTGAGTAGTATTTTTCACATATTTAACTACGATTCTATTGAAGCACATACGGTAAAAATCACTCGTGACGCTGAACTAACTTTAGACGATGATGTGAGTAAGTCCTTCATGGAAAAGGTGCAAAAAGGACTGTTAGAGCGCCGAGAAGGCGATCCCGTACGTTTTGTTTACGATAGAAATATTTCAGAGGTAACCTTGAATCTTTTAGTAGATGGATTGGGTATTTCTGAGTTTGATGGACTAATCGCGGGAGGGCGTTACCACAACAAAAAAGATTTAGTGCGGTTCCCGAATGTAGGGGGACCATCCTTAGAACATAAAAAACTACCTATTATACCCCATCCAGCGCTTGATGAGGATAGGAGTATCATATCCGTACTGAAAAAGCAAGATGTCTTGCTCTTTACGCCGTATCACGATTTTGGGAAGGTGATTCGATTATTGCGTGAAGCCGCCATCGATCCAAAAGTCCGTGTGCTAAAAGTGACGTTGTATCGATTAGCCAGCCAAAGTCGGATCATTTCTGCTTTAGTAAACGCGGCCAAAAATGGAAAAGATGTCACCGTATTTATTGAACTTCAAGCGCGTTTTGACGAAGCAAACAATATCAAATGGACCAACATGCTTCGTGCAGAGGGGATAAAGGTAGTCAGTGGTGTACCTGGATTGAAGGTACATTCAAAATTGACTTTAATTCGTCGAGACGAAGGAAAGGAAAAGTTGGTTGATTACTGTGTCGTTGGGACGGGAAATTACCATGAAGGAACCGCAAAGATTTATACCGATTACCATCTACTCACCTCCAAAAAACAAATCACAAAAGAGGTGAGGAAGGTGTTTACTTTTATTGAGTCCCCCTATAAGCAATACAACTATAAACACTTATTGGTGAGCCCGAATAGCACGAGAGAAGGCATATTCGCATTGATTGATCGGGAGATTGCCCATGCGCGAGCGGGACGCGAGGCGAAGTTTTGGGTAAAGATTAATAGTGTAAGTGATCACGAGATGATTGCTAAACTCTATGAAGCGAGCGCATCGGGAGTATCTATTCGTATGATTGTGCGCGGGATTAATTGCATTGATTTCAGCAATAAAGCACTTAGCGGTACTATTGAAGCCATCAGTATTGTGGACCGATTCTTAGAGCATACGCGAGCTTTCTGTTTCCACAACAACGGTCAGTCGGAGTACTATATCTCATCGGCGGACTGGATGACTCGAAATTTGAATCGGCGTGTAGAGGTTACGGTTCCCATCTATGATGATAAAATAAAGCGTCAATTGCGCGATCACTTTGAAATCCTTTGGAAGGACAACACCAAATCACGAATTTTCGACGCGAATCAATCCAATGCCTACCGAAAACTCAATGGTCCAAAAATCCGTGCCCAATTGGATATGCACGCATATGTGAAGAAGCAGCTTTTAAAAGGCTAGAAACCAATTTTCTATGATTGTAACCAAACTCGGAGCTATTGATATCGGTTCCAATTCTGTTCGATGCCTTGTAACCAATGTGGTCTATAAAGACGGTTATACCTATTACCGTAAGGCCGGAATGGTGCGCCTTCCAATCCGTTTGGGTCAAGATGTCTTCGAGCATGGGAAAATTAAAAGCGAGACTAGAAAGCGCTTTATTGAAGGCATGCATGCCTATTCACATTACCTTAAAGTACATGGCGTAAAAGACTTTAGAGCGGTCGCTACCTCTGCCATGCGCGAGGCGAGTAATGGCGATAAAATTGTCGCTCAAGTTGCCAAAGAGACGGGTATTGCCATCGAAATAATAACCGGTAAAGAAGAGGCCCGGTTGGTTTTCAATTCGAAAATCTACGATATTATAAAAGCCACAGAGAAAAACTATATCTACATTGATGTTGGCGGTGGATCTACTGAAATTTCTATAATTCAGAATAGAAAAGTTGAAGCCTCAAAAAGCTTCCGTGTCGGCGGAGTGCGATTGCTGAATAACCTCGTGCAACAAGAAGAGTGGACAAGAATGGAGCATTGGCTGCAAAAAAATGCAGCGCCCATTACTGACAAGGCTGCGATCGGTGCAGGAGGAAATATCAATAAGCTTCACAAGCTCAGCATGCGTTCTCTTCAAACACCGTTGGAATATTCTTACGTTTCTGAGCAGCAGGAATTTTTGAACTCTTTATCTGCTGAGGAACGAGTGACCGAAGTGGGACTCAATTTTGATCGTGCGGACATAATAGTACATGCTTTGCCCATCTATCAAAAGGCAATGCTTTGGTCGGGTTGTGACCATATTTATGTTCCTAAAATCGGGGTTTCGGATGGTTTGGTTCGGGACTTGTACCACAGGGATTACAAGGCCCAGGTAGAACTTTAGTAATAAGTAGATAGAGAACATCAATAAGAATCTTTTCTGCTGATGATTTCGTCTATGTACTTTTGATGTAAGAAATAATTTAATACCTCTATACAATGGCAGTAACAGTAGCGACCGATGCAGATTTTGATCAATTGGTAAAAAACAATAAACGTGTGGTTGTGAAATACCATGCAGATTGGTGCGGTGCTTGTAAAATGTTTGCACCTAAATACAAGCGAGTGAGCAACGAAGAAGAGCAAAGCGATGTGTTGTTCTTGGAAGTGAACGCAGAGCATAATGAAGGAGCTCGTAAAGCAGCAGGTGTGAGTAATTTGCCCTTCTTAGCGTCGTTTAAAGATGGTGTTTTAGTTGAAGGTTCGGCTGCAAGTAAGGAAGAATACCTTCGAAAATTGATTGACCTCACTAAATAGGTCGGTAGCAATTTAAATGCAACACCCCCGGGCGCGGAGCGCCCGGGGGTGTTTTTTTGTCTAAAATTTTGCGCACAGGTGTAAAAAACGAAAGGGAGCCGCCAAGCTCCCTTTCTACCTAAACCGCCATGAAAATCTGCTTGCGCAGAATGTTCCATATATACCTAAACGCATTTATATCAACGTAGTTCACGCGTCTTGCAAAAAAAGTGTAGTTTTTTCTTAAAAGAGTGAAATTGCCTGAAACAGCGGTGGCCGGGCATAAAAAAAGCCGCGCCAAAGGGCGCGGCTTTTAAGGACTTAAAGCAAAGCTTTACTTAGTGTTTTGCAAGGTAATCAGCTACACCTTCGTGCGTTTCTTTCATCCCTTCCTTACCTGGCGTCCAGTTTGCAGGGCAAACTTCACCTTTCTCTTCGAAGTACTGAAGTGCATCCACCATACGCATCGCTTCGTCTACAGAGCGACCCAATGGGAAGAAGTTGACCAACTGGTGCATAACTGTTCCTTCTCTATCGATCAAGAACAAGCCACGATACGCGATCATTTCACCTGTAGAAGTTAGGTTGCCGTCTTCGTCGTAGGACCATTCGCCATTAAGTACATCGTAGTTGTGCGAGATGGTTTTGTTGGTATCTGCAACGATTGGGTAGGTAACGCCTTCAATACCGCCGTGGTCTTTGCTCATTTGCAACCAACCCCAGTGGCTCTGCTCAGTATCTGTAGATACGGCGATCAATTCAACCCCTTTAGCAGCGAATTCTTCTTTGCGTGCTTGGAATGCATGCAATTCCGTAGGACAAACAAAAGTGAAGTCCTTTGGGTAGAAAAATAAGATCACGTACTTACCTGCGTAATCTGATAGTTTGAAGTTTTCAACGATTTCTTCACCGTTGATCACTGCAGAAGCAGTGAAATCTGGCGCTTTTTTACCGACTAATACAGCCATTTTATTTTGGTTTTAATTATTTACTAAGGTCAAAAGTACGATAGTCAAATCGGTTGCCTTCATAAATCCTATTAGGTTTTATCTATGACGACATTTAGACAGCTAAAGAGTCATACTAGAATTGATCCAACCCGCTAGAAGCATGCCTGCGAGTACAAAGATCAATTTTACGGCATTGAACCTGTGGTTTTGTGAACTTTCGAAAAGAATGGTCGTGCTTACATGGAGTAGTATACCTACGGCAATTGCAAGCAATTGAAGGCTCCACTGTTGAACGTTAATTGTATTGACTATTAAAGCGCCAGCAGGTGTTGCAAACGCAAAAAGGGCCAATATTCCGATCAAAGTTGAGCGACTCACGCCTGCTTTTCTTAAGGCACCTGTTACGAGCAGGGCAATGGGTAGTTTATGCAGCGCAATCGCCCACAGAAATCCTCCGGTGGCGTGATTATGTCCGGAAATATCGGTGGTTGAAAGTGGCATTCCTTCTAGAAAAGCATGTAGCAGTAGGCCCGAAATGGCAAGCCATGGAATTTTCGCTTGCTTCGTGTGCAAGTGACCGTGCTCTAGACCTTCGCTCAGGTGATCTAAGAGCAATTGGATTGCGAATCCAAGCATTACCCACCATCCCATGTTCCAATTTCCGTGTTCAAAGATTTCGGGAAGCATGTGCGTCAATAACGTAGCGAAGAGAAATGCTCCAGAAAAGGAAAGCAAGTATTTGAATGTCTTGGAAGCTGTGGGTACGACCCAGGCAGCTCCGGCACCAATAGCAACGCTAAGAATTAAAACAAGCCAAATCATGGATGTGATGGTTTTTGGGCAATAATAATCAATCGGTCGCTTTCTTCAGGCAAAAAAGGCGATAAGTCATAGTTCCCGTGCAATTCTAAAACATGTAGTCCGGCGCCTTCCATAAAACGCTTCAGTTCCTTGGCCGTAAATGCTCTGACACGCTCTTCGAACTGAAGAATGTTGCACCCAGGCTCTTCAAAGGAAATAGTTTTTATAATACTTTCATTCTCAATGCGGCGAGTGATTGTATACTGCGCCAATTCCGTTTGAACTGAATCTTGTGGGATTAATTGGGCCGCAATTTTTTTAGCATTCATGTAATCCAGGACAAGTTTACCACCAGGTTTTAATGCGCCCGCCATGTGCGTAATGGCCGCAGCGTGCATGGTGTCGTTTTCAAAATAACCAAAGCTGGTAAAGAGGTTGAAAACCCAATCTGCCGGAGGTGTCTGCAGTGGTTCGAGCATATTTCCTACACGGAATTCGAGACCTTCATGTGCGAATTGGTTTGCAAAGGCAATGCTTTCAGGACTTAAATCAATACCCAAAGTTTCCAACCCTTGGTTTGCAAGAACCTGAGCGTGCCGCCCTCTACCGCAAGCCATATCAATTGCAATCTCACCTTCGTTAACGCCTAAATTTTGGCACAATGATTCAATAAATCCTCTGGCCTCGGTCAGGTCACGATGTTGATAAAGGTCGTGGTAATAGGGGGTGTTAAACCAGGTTTGGTACCAGGGTAGGCTCATAGTTGTTTAGATGAATTGGCCAATATACGGTTGAAACATTTTTACAATAGCCACGATAATCACGGCGATGAGGACCTTACGCGTGATGGCATTGGCTTTTTCGTGTTGTACTACTTTTTTAGCGCCAAACCGAGCTCCCATGGAAGTGCCCAATGCTAGGGTAAGACCATAGGCCCAATCTATACCTCCGCTCCAGGCGTATATTATGAAGGCTGGTATGGTCATTAAAAATGCAACGAACAGTTTCATGATGTTGCCGTCACGTAAGGCATATTTGGCAAGTAAAACGGAGATTGATAAGAAGAAAATACCAAATCCCATTTGAATAAAGCCTCCGTAAAGACCCAGTCCAAAGTAGGCCAACCAGAGGGTAGGGGTTCGCTTATTTTTTGACCCGTCTGTAGGAATGAGCCATTTCTTTGGATTGGTGAGCGTAGTTATAAGCAGCAGAATCATGATGGAGCCAATGGTGATTCGCATCAAATCTTCGGGTAAGTCTACCGCTAAATTGGCCCCAATGATTGCTCCAGTGATGACCGGCGGGATGATGAAATAGCTTTGCTTCATCATGTATTTGGTGCGGGCAGTCTTTGATAAGGAGCCTATGGCACTTGTTGTTTGAAACAGCGCGCCAACCCGGTTTGTTGCATTCGCCGCATTTGCATCGAGCCCGACCCACATGAGTAAGGGTAAGGTGATCGCTGAGCCGTTTCCTGCAACCACATTGATCAACCCTGCAGCAAAGCCGCCAATCACAAGGGCAATTAATTCGAACCAATCCAACATGGGGCTAAAGTTAGCGTACATTTGTAGTCTAAATAGCAGAAAGGTGCTCGAAAACAAAGATTACCGCCTCATTGTCAAAACACTCTATGGGCTAGAAGAAATTCTTAGCAAGGAGTTGCTCTCGCTCGGCGGACGAGAAATTCAAAAGTTAAATCGCGCTGTCGCCGTGGTGGGCGATCTAGGCTTTGTCTATAAGATAAACATCGCACTGCGTACCGGATTGAGAGTTCTATTGCCACTGAACGAGATTCAAATGGAGACCGTTGATGATTATTATGATGCGGTCTACGAAATACCTTGGGAAGATTTGTTCGACGAAGGAAAAACCTTTGCTGTACATGTTGTAGGGACAAACGAAGAACTCAATCACAGCAGTTTCGCAGGCCTCAAGGCCAAGGATGCCATTGTGGACCGTTTTCGCGATAAACTTGGGATACGCCCTTCTGTTGATAAACACGAACCTGAAGTCCCTATACACATTCATATTTCACGCGAAAATGTTCGTATTTATTTAGATACCTCAGGCGAAAGTCTTCACCGTCGCGGTTATCGTTTGGAGGCAGCTAAAGCCCCATTAAATGAAGTTTTGGCTGCGGGGATAATCCTTCACAGCAGCTGGAATGGGGGTATGCCCGTATTAGATCCAATGTGTGGTTCAGGCACTTTTTTGGTGGAGGCTGCGCTCATTGCGCACAACATGCCCGCGAATATTTACCGTGAATCCTTCGCGTTTTTTAATTGGAAAGGATTTGAGGAAGAATTGTTTGTAAAGATTAGAGAGGGCCTATTGAGCCGTGCGAAAGATTATGAAGGGAAATTCTTCGGTCGCGATATCGATGTATACAGTTTAGATGCCGCCGCAGCGAATATCGAACGCAGTATGTTTGAAGACGCTGTCCGATTAAAACGCGCCGACTTTTTCGAAGCTGATCCACCTGCGGAAAAAGGACTTCTGCTTATAAATCCACCGTATAATGTCCGTATACAAGCGGATACTCATCAAATGTACCGTCAGATAGGCGACACGTTAAAAGAAAAGTACGCCGGCTGGCAAGTCTTTTGGATTACCTCTGATATGGAGGCAATTAAGAGCATAGGATTACGTCCGTCTAGAAAATGGAACCTCTTTAACGGTGAACTGGAATGTAAATTGCTACGTTTTGATATGTACGAGGGGACTAAAAAACTCCATAAATTGAATCGATAAACGCCAGCTCATGAAACGCATCATTGTACTTCTCATTTTACTCCTTCATTTACCGGCACTTTCGCAGAGTTACAGCAGTAATCTTCGTAGAGTCTCTCGGGAAATTGATAAAGTAATGGCCGTTACCTCAGATATCATTGACGGTACAATGACCTTTGAAAAGTCGAGAAAAGTACAGCCGTTCATTGAGGAACAAAGTAAAACTTGGCGTAAAAGCCAGCGATCATTGGACCGATTAGATGAAGCTCCCGAAGCGGAACTTCTCGCTGCTATTAATGTGAATGTAGGTGGGCTCATTGAAATCACTCAAGAGAACTTAAAATATTGGTTCCAAGAAGATCCGCGTTCAAGCTACGGGTATACCTATGTTGCGGAAGCGGGTAGTTATTTAAATGCGGTAATTGTAGCAATGGATGCCTATGCAGAACAATATGATGTTACTACACGCACCTCCGAAGAGCTAGAGCGTTTTCAAACACAAATGGAATTGTTCCGTTACACCAAGGAAATGAAACGCGGTGCAAACGAGGTAGATAGCCTCGTTGGCTATCTGCAGTCCGAAATTGGTTCTACCGATATGGATGCATTGTATATAGCGCAAAAAGCACTAGTTAAGGCCCTGAGCAAAGAGCTTCGCGGCTATGGTGAAGAGCGGTTTTTCAACGGTCAGACGGAACTGCATGAAGCATATCAGAAGTATTACATAGAGTTGTTAGAATTAGCTTCAGCGGATATTTTGGCCGATCTAACGAAGATGCGCTATGACCTCGTTGAATTCAACAGCATTGCCTCTAGCACCGAAATTTCTGCAAAGAAGACTTTGAGTTTCTTTGATAACGAAATGCGATTGCTAACTAAACGTGAGGCTCGTTTCGTTAAACGCAATTTGCCTAAAGCACCTAAACGCTAGCTATGCAAGTCGCTGAGGTCATACTTCCACTGCCCTTAGACAAACTTTTCCATTATGCTATTCCGGCAGAGATGGTCGGTTCAGTTCGTCCCGGTATGCGCATTCTGGTCCAATTCGGCGCCCGTAAAGAATATGCCGCTATAGTCACACGTGTTCTTGAAGCACCGGATGAGACGGAGTTGAAATACCTGATCAGTGTATTGGATGAATATCCGGTAGTCCTAGAGCATCAACTTCTGCAATGGTCTTGGATGGCCTCATACTATATGGCGCCTGTAGGCGATGTTATGAATGCCGCCTTGCCTCCGGGCTTGAAACTATCCTCACAAAGTGTCGTGGTCTTGGATCCGGAAGTAGTCCCTGATGAATCATCGATGTCCGATGCCTTGTTCAAGTTGTACGAGGCCTTGCGCAACCACCCGAAACTCACCCTTGACGAGGTGCGTGAATTTTGTCAAGTAAAGCAACCTATGCCCTTAGTGCAGAAGGCATTAGAAGAGGGTTGGGCCTTGCTCGAAGAAGAATTAAAAAAAGTAGCACGCGCCAAACGAAGAAAACTTGTTCGGCTCTCACCGTCTGCATTTAAAGATTTGGATGGAGCCTTTGAAATCACAAAAAGATCAAAAATTCAAACGGAAGCACTGCTGGCTCTGGTCGCAGTTTGCGGTTCGGAGAATACATTTCAAGACAAGCGAGGTTTTCAGAAAAATCAAAACGTTGTTGCAACAACCCTTTCTGCGCTGCGTAAGAAAGAAATTATTGAAGAAGTAGAGGAGATTGACGGCACCACCGCGGCCTCAGCACCTGCGACGGAGATAACTCTATCTGCACCGCAATTGGAAGCTTTAGCGGCCGTACAAAAGGGATTTGAAGCAAAAAAACCAGTTGTTTTACATGGTGTTACAGCTTCAGGGAAGACAGAGCTCTACATTACGCTGATAAAAGAGGCGTTCACTAAACACAAGCGTGTTTTATACCTGCTTCCAGAAATAGCGTTAACCACCCAGCTGATCAGTCGCTTGCGTATTCATTTTACAGTGGCGGTAAGTCATAGTAAATTTTCTCCTGCAGAGCGTTTGGCGGCTTGGCGGGAGGCGTTAACGAATGATGCGCCATTGCTCGTCTTGGGTGCACGTTCGGCGGTATTCATGCCCTTGCCGGATTTAGGTTTGATCATCGTTGATGAAGAGCACGAGAGTAGTTTTAAGCAATTCGAGCCTTCACCGAGATACAATGCTCGGGATACAGCGGTATGGATGTCTACAGCCCGTGATTGCCCCGTTTTGTTAGGGTCAGCAACGCCAAGTCTCGAAAGTATGTTTAATGCGCGTCAAGGCAGGTATGAATTGGCCCAGTTGCACAAAAGATTCCATACTGCTCCATTGCCAGAACTAGAAGTTGTGGATATGCTTGGGGCCAGGCAGCGCCGTGAAGTGCAGGGTAATTTTTCCATAGAATTGGTCGATGCCATGCGCCATACCTTGAGCAAAGGAGAAAGTATCATTTTGTTCCA
This sequence comes from Bacteroidota bacterium, assembly GCA_003045825.1. GTDB lineage: Bacteria > Bacteroidota > Bacteroidia > Flavobacteriales > Schleiferiaceae > UBA10364. Next base: position 1,507 of record PZPA01000050.1, on the reverse strand, counting down.
AAACCGCAGAGGGTTTAGCACGTTTCAGCAATGTCAGACTTGCGGTCATATCGAGGGGTGTACACGTTGCGATATTTCACTGACCTACCACAAGGGACCTCAAAAGCTGAAGTGTCATTACTGCGGTTACACGGTGCCTCCAGTAATGAAATGTAGTTCGTGTAGTGGTGAAAGTGTTTTGCATAAAGGCTTTGGAACAGAGCAGATTGCAGAGGAAGCCGCATCCTTATTCCCGAAGGCGGCAGTAAAACGTATGGATTTGGATACCACTCGTGGCAAGCATGCCTTTGGTGATCTGATCCGTTCTGTAGAAAATGGCGAAGTTGATATTTTGGTGGGTACACAGATGGTGACGAAAGGTCTGGATTTTGATCGAGTCGGACTCGTGGGTATCATGAGTGCGGACAATCTATTGAGCTATCCCGATTTTAGAGCCAATGAACGCGCTTTCCAATTGATTGAACAAGTCGCCGGTCGCACAGGCCGCCGCACTTCCAAAGGGAAAGTGGTTATTCAAGCCATGAAGCCTAGACATTCAATTATACAATTGGCGCTTAATCATGATTTTTCAGGGATGCAAGCGAAGGAACTTACGGTACGACAAGAATACCAGTATCCTCCATTTGTCAGACTCATTACCATTACGCTAAAGCACAGGGACCAGAAACTGTTGCAGCGGGCTGCAGGGGAATTTGCACGATCGTTGCGAAGTAAGATTGGTGACCGCTTTCTAGGTCCTGAGTTTGCGCCCATTGCCCGGTTGAAAAACTTGTATCAAATGCAAATCATCGTCAAGGTAGACAAAGGAAGTGTAGGGGCAAAAGTGCGTGAGCGCATTAAAAAATCGCATCAGGAAATATTGCTTTCTCCGGATTTCAACCGAGTGCGGGTCGTGTTTGATGTAGATCCTAATTCTTAAAGTTTAAAGGGAAATTTGGCTTGGACACCTAGGAAATAGGGAAGGCCGAGCTGAACCTGGTAGGAGACAATTTCCCAAGAATATCCTAAGTATACGGACGGAGCCGCTGCTCCTAATCCCACGTCTTGAAGATTTGTATCGGTCCATCGCAAGTCTAATTGGCCACCGGCATACCAATGTTCAGTAATAAACCAATCTTTTCCAGCACCCAGCACAAGGCCAAAGTTATCCGCATCTTCCCCCAATCCAAACGACTGGATATAGGCCAATTTTGAAGTAACATAAAACCCATTATCGTTGTAGGAAACTCCAATATCCGTAGTGCTTCCCCAGCCTGCCATATTGCCGTAATACGTTTCAAATTTCAATTGACTGAATCCTGGCAAGGCGGCCAAGCAAAGCGCTATGATGAATACATCTCTCATTTCAGGAAAGCTTCAAACGTATCTGGTACACTGGCCTCAATGCGAACGGATGCTTTGGTGGTAGGGTGTTTAAACGCTAAGGATCTTGCATGTAAGCATATGCTTTTATCTCGCTCCGCGCGACGGGCACCGTATTTTACATCGCCCTTGATAGGATGTCCTA
>PZPA01000103.1 GCA_003045825.1 Bacteroidota bacterium | reverse complement strand
ATTTATGAAGGAAGGCCATAAAGTATGGGAAGGGACCAATGATCAAGTCTTGGGCAGTACAAATGCCGATGTAGAAGATTATGTCTTTAAGAGTAAGCTCTTTAAACAAGTACGTACTGCGCTGAGAAAATAGATAAAGCTAAGCTCTTAAGAAAATAAAAGCCCGGATGCATGCGCATCCGGGCTTTTGGGTTTTGTGTGTTAAGCGAGTGAGGTTACTTGATAGAGATACGCTCTACAGTGTTTACACCTTCACCTTCAACAGTTAAGATGTACATGCCTTTTGCTTTATTGCTTAGGTTGATCATTTTACGCTCACCTGCAACGAAGTTTTCGTTAGAACGGTAAACTACCTGACCCAATACGTCTACCACAGTGACTGTAGCTGCTGCATTTGCGTTCAACTCTACGTTTAAAACGCCGTTAGATGGGTTAGGGAAGACAGAAACCTCAGTAGCCGCTAGTTCATCAACACCGATCGAAGAGGTACCGCTTGCACGTAACCAGATCAAATGAGAGTACAGCATATTAATGCTGGTTTGATCGTTTCTCCAAGCTGAAGTACCAGCGTGCGCGCCGTAACGGGTTTCAGAGAACAAGAAGTTTGAACAGTTCGTTGAAGTACTGTCGTAGTCTTGAATAAAGTATCCCTGTGGCGCTGATGTATTGCCTTCTCTGTAGTAGTAGAAGTAGAATGGGTTGATATCGCCAGCTAAATCTTGGTAGTTGATCGTATCAGTAGTCGTTAAACTGTCCGGGATGTATTCAACGAAAACGCCTAATAATTCATTACCTGACATCGTAAAACCTCCATTAGGTACTTCTACACCTATGAGAGCCACTGATGTATCACTAGCACTTAGCGTGTAGTCTACAGTTACCGTAGACGCAGCCGTTGGCCCACCTTGAACACCGTGAGAAGAGCTACCTGCGTATGCCATGGTCTTAGCCGTTGGCTGTACAGTTGGATCTAAGGCCGCAAAGTAAGCTGCCGGGTACTGAACACCAGAGAATGGTGCAGAGAAGCCGTTTGCTCCTTTGAAAATGGTAAAGCGAATCTTATCACTGCGGTTGCCTTCGTAGATCTCGTAACCGCCAATCACAAACAGTGAATCAATAGTCACCTGATCACCTTCGTCAAATTCGTTATCGCCCCAACCGTAGTAGTTGAAGTCATACGTTGCACCTACTGCGTGGTTGTAAGAGTTTCCTGAACTTCCGTCAGAATAGACAATCACTGTCGATGAATCTGGTGTTGTTGTAATGGCACCCAACGTCATATCTGAGCTGTAGTACTGGTACAAGAAATCCGTGTAATCGTAGAGGTCGTCTACGGCACCACCTCTTTTCAAGATGATGTCTTCAATTTTTTCTTTGGCAGCGGTTGAAACTGGTAATTCCGCTTGCATCAAACGTGCACTCGCAGCGTCTTGACCCATTGCGTTAAAACCAAAAGCTACTGCGGCAAGGAGTAGAACTTTTTTCATAATTTTTCTTTCAATTGAATTTTGAGTGTTCAAGATACGCAATGAAAACAATAATTTAAACTTTCCGAACCATCATAATTCCATCGCGTGCACTGAGAATGACTTGCTCTACTCTCGTATCATTTGCTACGTGCTCATTTAGTGCTAAAATTGCTTTCGTATCCTTATCGTTTTTTGCTACGGGTTCGGTGACCTTTCCGCTCCATAAAATATTGTCAATCAACATGATAGAATCCGAAGGCATTACAGGAATGAGTTGCTCGTAATAGGTCAATAACCCGGCCTTGTCGGCATCGAGAAATATAAGATCCCAAGGCTTGTGCAAATCGTTAAGAATCTGGGCTGCAGGACCAATATGTAGGTGCATTTGAGAAAATTTAGGGTGCTTAGCCCAGTATTTCTTAATCAAGAATTCCAATTCTTCGTTGATCTCAACCGCATGGAATTCCCCATCTTCCTGCAAACCTTCCACTAAAAAATGAGAAGCATATCCCGTGAAAGTACCTACTTCCAAAAGATATTTTGGACGCTTCATTATCGAGAATTGCTTCAGAATTTGACCTTGAACGTGCCCGCTTAGCATTCTTGGCATGAGCACTTTCACCCACGTTTCGCGCTCTAATTCGTCCAAATAATCGGGTGCTTTGGTCGTATGCGCACTGATGTATTCTTGAAGGTCGTCGCTAAGGAACTCCATGGTTTATTGTTTTTTATAAATCAATTCAAAGGCTTTGTCCCGCTCGAGGTACGCGTTTGCCACATCCTGCAGTTGTTCAGCAGAAATGGCTTGAATTTTTGCAGCGACGGTTTCAAAATCATTGACGCGACCAAAATGCAAAAGGGCACGTGCTGCGCCTACAGCAGAATTTAGCCCGTTGTCTTCACTCATGGCCATTTGCCCTAAAAATTGCTTTTTCGCCTTGCTCATTTGAAGTGTCCCGAGCTTTGTCTCTCGTAGTTTGGTTACTTCTTTAGCCACAAGGTCAGCCGCCTTCTCAGTTTGTTGCGGGTCACAGCCAAGATAGATGCCCATCATTCCTACATCACTGTAGAGGTTGAGGTAACTCTCAATATTATAGGCGATGCCGTGTTTCTCGCGAATATTTAAGCCCAGCCTACTGTTCATTGCAGGTCCACCAAGGATGTTGTTTAATAAAGACAGGCTACGGCGGTCGTGACCGTGAATGCCGCACGTGCGCCAACCAACCATATAATGATCCTGGAATTGGGCGAGATTTTCGACTACATGGTCCGGTTGCCCATCGCCTTTAAATGTGTTTTCCCAATCGGAATCTGCGAATTGAAAGCCGGCAAAAAGTTCGGCGACTGTGCGCTCAACGCGTTCGCTACCAAAGGGACCAACTACGGCCAATTTTATGCGGTCCGCTGTATATGTGCGTGATTGAAGCTCTAAAATATCGTCACGCCTTAATTTATCTACGCTTTCGGGCGTCCCGAGAATATTTCGGCCCAATGGATCGCCTCTAAAAATATGGTCTTCGAAATCGTCGAAAATACTTTCACCAGGTGCGTCTTTGTAACTGGAGATTTCGTCCTTGATAACTTCCTTTTCCTTTTCTAATTCTTTTTCAGGGAAAGTGCTATTCGCAAGGACATCATATATGAGTTCCAAGGCACGCCTAAAGTCCGTTTTTAAAAAACTTGCGTGTATAATGGTTTCTTCTTTCGTCGTGTACGCGTTCAATTCACCGCCAACATCGTCGAGTCGAGAAAGAATATGGTAGGCTTTACGCTTCGAGGTGCCCTTAAAAAGATTATGTTCGAGGAAATGGGCAAGACCTTGCTGATGGTCCAATTCATCTCTGGATCCGGCACGTATAGCCACTACTACGTGCGCAACACTGCTGCGTTGTGCCTGAAACGAGCATTGAAGACCGTTTTCAAGTGTGAAAATACGTTGGGTTGT
>PZPA01000049.1 GCA_003045825.1 Bacteroidota bacterium | reverse complement strand
TGTAGGCTGGGCGCTTGATCAAAGCATTTGGATAAGTATTAAGAACGATAAGCGCTGGGAAACTCGGCCCATTGCTCGACAAGAAGCAGGGTGGACACAGAGTTATGCTGGATTTGACCGTTGCAACGGAATGCCGGTAACCGTTGTGGATCATTGTAAAGACAGTCCCTATTATGGCCGCGTTTATGTGTGCTGGGGCGACCAAAACAAGAAATTTGGAGGTGAAATTTACTTTGCCTTTAGTGATGATCGCGGTAAAAACTGGTCGGAGCCCCAACGTATTTCTCAAGGAGGAAAAAGCGACCAATTCCTTCCATGGCTTACAATTGACCCAACAACCGGTGCACTCTTCGCCGTATATTATGACCGCCGCAATACCCAATCTCCAACCGAAACAAACACCTATTTGGCACAAAGTACAGACGGCGGGACGCATTGGAGTGAATTCAAAATCAATAACGCACCGTTCTACCCTTCTGACGAAGTTTTTATGGGAGATTACAACCACATCAGCGCACACGGCGGTATCGTCCGTCCCATCTGGACTGAATTGCGAGACGGTAAAAAATCGATTTGGACCTATCCCCTTGACGTTAAATTTAGCAAACATCAATAATGAACCTACTCATCGTAAGTACCTCGACCATTTACGGCAAACCCTACCTCAGTTATCTCAAAGAAGAGTGTGCCGATTTCTTTAGCAACGCACCAAAAATCCTTTTCATTCCTTTTGCCCGACCGGGCGGTATGACCCACGAAGCCTATACAGCAAAGGCTAAGGAAGTTTTTGCCTCATGGGGATTTGAAATGCGCGGTGCGCATGAGTTTAAAGATGCGCAGGAAGGTTGCCGTTGGGCCGATGGCTTTTTCACAGGCGGCGGAAACACTTTTGTTTTAGCTAAAACGCTCCACGAGAGCGGCTATTTCAAAGCCATAGATTCAGCGGTTCGCGCAGGGAAGCCTTACATGGGAACCTCAGCCGGTTGTAATCTGACCGGCATGAGTATCTGCACGACCAACGATATGCCCATTGTCTACCCTCCCAGTTTTGATGCTTGGGGCTGGGTTCCCTTCAACATTAATCCGCACTACCTAGATCCAGTGGAAGGAAGTACACACATGGGAGAAACTAGAGCGACGCGAATAAAGGAATTTCACGAATTTAATAATCAACCTGTTTATGGACTTCGAGAAGGCTCTTGGATTCGAGTACACGGGACCTCGATGGAATTAAAAGGTTTGCATAGTGCTCGTTGGTTCCGGCCAGGAGAACCGGCGGAAGAAGTCCAAGACATAACCGTTGCATCCGCTTAATTTAGCGTTACGAGACCCGCCCAAAAGGCGGGTCTTTTTTTGGGTGAATAATCCTTAATTTTGTCGCTCCAAAAGACACTATGAAAAAGACAGCATTGATCGTTCTCGACGGCTGGGGACGCGCAGATAATCCAGAAGTAAGTGCTATAGACAAGGCACATACACCCTTTGTAGATTCGCTTTACCAAAACTACCCTCAAACATGGATCAAAACATCTGGATTAGATGTCGGTCTTCCGGACGGGCAGATGGGTAATTCAGAAGTTGGCCATATGAATCTAGGAGCTGGTCGTGTTGTCTACCAGGATTTAGTAAAAATTAATCTTGCAGCGGAAAACGGCGACTTCGCCAACGACCCAACACTTCAAAATGCCTTAGCACATGCCAAAGCCACTGGAGGCAACATACATATTGCAGGCCTCTTAAGTGATGGTGGAGTTCACGCACACATCAATCATGCAAAAGCGCTGTGCAGCTGGCTCTATGCAGAAGCATTTGAAAACGTCTTTGTTCACGCATTTACTGATGGACGAGATACCGATCCTCAAGGCGGTGCAGATTACATGCAGGATTTAATTGATCACATGGGTGCCACAACCGGGCGCATCGCGAGTGTTATAGGACGCTACTATGCCATGGATCGAGATAAGCGTTGGGAGCGCGTTGTGCGCGCCTACCACCTGCTTGTCAATGGAGAGGGCAATGCTACTCAAGACATCGTTGGCGCTGTCAAAGCACAATACGCAGCGGGAATAACCGATGAGTTTATGGAGCCGTTGTATGTTACCGACGAAGAAGGGGCACCTTTAGCTACTCTTAAAGAAAATGATGTAGTGCTCGTCTTTAATTTCCGGACTGATCGCGGTCGCGAAATTACAGAGGTGTTGACGCAACGTGATTTCCCAGAGCACAACATGAGTGCATTGAATTTACATTATGTCACCATGACCAGCTACGACGATACCTTTAGAGGTGTTGAAGTCGTTTTTAGAAAAGATAATTTATCAAATACGCTAGGTGAAGTCCTAGAAAGCGCCGGTAAAACTCAAATTAGAATCGCCGAAACAGAAAAGTATCCGCACGTAACCTTCTTCTTTTCAGGGGGTCGCGAAGAACCTTTTGCAGGTGAGGAACGTTTACTATGCCCTTCACCAAAGGTAGCGACCTACGACCTTCAACCGGAAATGAGCGCTGGAGACATCAGAGATGCCATTGTACCGAAGCTAAGAGAAGGCAAGACCGATTTCATTTGTTTGAATTTTGCCAATCCAGATATGGTCGGGCACACAGGTGTTATGGAAGCGGCTGTTAAAGCATGTGAAACGGTGGATCACTGCTTACAATCTGTTATAGAAGCTGGATTGGAGCAAGATTATCAATTCATCGTTCTCGCAGATCACGGTAATGCCGACTGTATGGTGAATGAAGACGGCAGTCCAAACACGGCACATACCACTACTGTGGTCCCTTGTTTCCTGGTTGGGTCTTCGTCTGAAACCTTTGTTTTAAAGGAAGGAAAATTAGGCGACATTGCGCCAACCCTACTGGCGCTGATGGGCGTGCCGCAACCCGCAGAAATGACGGGCGTAAATTTATTGAACGCGAAGTAATGATTAAATATAAGAGCGCGGAGCAAATCGAATTGATGCGTGAGAGCGCACAATTGGTAAGTAAGACTTTAGGTATGCTTGCACCCTTGTTGGTGCCAGGAGCGATTCCTTTAGAATTAGACAAAAAAGCGGAAGAATTCATCCGTGATCACGGTGGTAAACCTGGATTTTTAGGCATGTATGGTTTCCCAAACAGCCTGTGTATGTCGCCAAACGCGCAGGTCGTGCACGGTATTCCTGGTAAAGCACCACTGCAAGAAGGCGATATTATGAGCGTTGATTGTGGCGTATTCATGAATGGTTTTTACGGCGATCATGCCTATACCTTCCCCATTGGTGAAGTCGATGCCGCAACCGCACAATTATTAGAAGATACTAAAGCTTCACTTTACGCGGGCATTCGTGAGGTGCGGGCAGGAAATCGGATTGGCGATATCGGCGCTGCCGTCCAAGAATACACAGAAAGCCGCGGTTATGGTGTCGTACGTGAACTCGTTGGGCACGGGTTGGGACAAAAGATGCATGAAGAGCCGCAGGTACCGAATTATGGAAAAAGAGGCAGAGGCAAGAAGATTCAAGACGGTCTTGTAATAGCCATTGAACCAATGATTAATCTTGGGACTCAGCGCATTAAACACCTTGAAGACGGTTGGACCATTTTAACTGCAGACGGTAAGAATAGTGCACATTTTGAGCATGACGTTGCCGTAGTGAATGGTGAGCCCGAAATTCTAAGTACCTTCCAATACATTTATGACGCGTTGGGCATGGAACCGGCCGAATACGAGAACCTATGATTTCCAGCATTATGAAATGGGCATTGGCCAGAGTGCCGCGCCCCCTTCTCATACGATTAAGCTATATAGTACAATGGTTGGCACCTGTACTTTTTAAAGGGTCAAGATTTGTTGACCCGATCGACGGCAGAGGCTACAGCCGTTTTTTTCCATACGGATATGGACCTAACCAGCGTGAAAACGCCTTGTGTCCTGGTACCAATTCACTAGAGCGTCACCGTCTTTTATGGCTCTACCTCAAGGACTACACAGACTTTTTGACAAAACCGCAGAACCTACTGCATATTGCCCCAGAGCAATGTTTCTACGGTCGCTTTAAGAAGATGAAGCATTTGGAATATACCACAGCCGACCTTTTCTCGCCTCTGGCAGATCTCCGTTTTGACGTTCAGAATATTCCATTGAATGACGATACGTATGACACAATTTTCTGTAATCATGTCCTTGAACATGTCGATGATGACCAGCAGGCCATGCGCGAGCTTCGTCGTATTTTAAAGCCAGGCGGCTTGGCCATCATGCAAGTTCCTCTTGATCCGGATTACGAAAAAACGGACGAGGACCCCAGCATTAAAGATCCGGCAGAACGCGAGCGTCGTTTCCGCCAATACGACCACGTGCGTCTATACGGTCAAGATTATCCAGAACGCCTCACAAACGCAGGATTCAAGGTTACAACCTTTGATGCCGCTAAAGAATTGCCTGAAGAATGGTATGCAAAGTATGCTTTACCAAAGCGCGAAATGCTTTACGTCTGTACCAAATAAGGCCATACCCTTTTTGACGTGGGCGAGCGTGAGCGAGCCCACGACCACAAAACCCAGCATAAAAAAACCCGCGGCCAATGGCCGCGGGTTTTTAGTATCACTTATTTAGTAGCGGTTTATTTCAACCAACCAGCTATCATTTGTTGCATTTTCTCTTCTTCCTCTTGAGCCAATAACGGATCAACTAGAATACGACCACTGTGCTCATCGATCATGATTTTCTTGCGCTGTGCCAATTCCATTTGACGCTGTGGTGGAATTACAAAGAATGAACCTGCAGAAGCTCCGCGCTCTACCGAAACAACAGCCAACTTATTTTTAGTTGCACTGCGAATACGGTCATACGCCTCAACCAAACGAGTCTCGATAGTACCCTTGGTCTCTTGAGACTTTGCAAGAAGCATTTCCTCTTCTTTCTGCGTTTCAGACATGATGCTGTCCAATTCAGCAACTTTATGCTCAAGGTGCTGCTTGCGCTCTGCTAGACGCTCTCCAGCCTCGGCATTCACCTCTTTCTTAGCATCAATGCGCGCACTAAATTCCTTAATACGCTTTTCAGCCAATTGAATTTCTAACTCTTGGTACTCAATCTCCTTAGCGACGGCTTCAAACTCGCGGTTGTTGCGAACCTGATCCTGATCCTTAGCATATTTCGCTTTTTTCTCTTCGCTTTCTTTAATTAAGAGTAATTTATCCTTGATATCTTGATCTAGATCTGCAATCTCGTTGTTTACTTTCTCCATACGAGTTTCCAAACCAGCTACTTCGCTTTCTAAATCTTCAACCTCCAATGGAAGTTCACCGCGCATTGCGCGAATCTCGTCGATACGACGATCAATGATCTGAAGATCGTAAAGTGCTCTTAGCTTGTCTTCTACGCTGATCTCTTTTGCCTTCTTAGCCATACTAATAGTACTGTATAGGATTTGTGTTGACCTCTGTTGTGAGGACGGCAAATTTAGGGAATTTTTTCTCAATGAACTCAGCAATTAAGCCGATTGTAAACTGCTCACTTTCAAAATGCCCTACATCTAATATTGCCAAGCTTCCGTCTGCATCAAAAAACTGGTGGTACTTGTAATCCGCCGTGAGGAAAACATCCGCTTTCACCGCCTTCGCCGCACCAAGCAAAAAACTACCCGAGCCCCCACAAACAGCGACAGTACGCACATTTTCAGAGGTAGGCTTGGTGTATTTTATCGTGGTGCTAAAAGTCGTTTTCACCTGTTTTAAGAACGCTTCAAACGAAATCGGTTGCGGTAATTCACCGTAGGCCCCCGCGCCATAGTCCGTGGCTTTATTTGCGGTGTTTATCCACTCAAATGCCATCTCCTCATACGGATGAGCTTTGCGCGCCGCATGTTCCACTGCTGATTTAGCAAAATTGGGTACGATAAATTCCAATTTTACCTCTTCCACTTCTTCACGCACACCGATGTCACCAACAACAGGATTTGTTCCCTCCGTCGGCTTAAATGTTCCTTTACCGCTGGTCGTAAAACTGCACTCTTCGTATGCGCTAACCTTTCCTCCACCGGCAGCAAATACCGCTGCAGCGAGCGCATCTCGGTTCATTACAGGCACATATACTTGAAATTTATAGAGCGCATCGGGCATAGGGCTGAGTACTTTATGATCCGTCACGCCTAACAAGGACATGATTTTTGCATTAACCCCCCACAACACATTATCGAGATTCGTATGAATAGCGTAAATCGCAATATTATGCTTGATTGCTTTCATAATGACACGTTCAATGTACGTATGGCCATTAAAGCGCTTCAAACCGCTGAAGACGATGGGGTGATGGGCCACAATGAATTGGACCTTTTTCTCAATAGCTTCGTCTACCACCGATTCCAAACAATCCAGTGCAACCAGTACACCCTGGGTTTCCCAATCTGAATTGCCTACGATGAGGCCGCTGTTATCATACGACTCCTGCAAAGCCGGCGGCGCCCACTCCTCCAGTGCTGTAATAATTTCTCCTATTCTCATAATTCGAATTTAGGGTTCTTCTCCCGCATCGCAATAGCACGCATAAAAAAAGTCCCCGGACCCAAGGGCCCGAGGACTTTATAAGACTCCAACAAGAATTACTTGTTTTCGTTATCCATTTGCTCTTTCAAAGCTGCCAAAGCATCTAGATCACCCATAGTTGAACGCTCTACGTTTTGGTTAGGTACAGCAACGTTTCCGCCTTTGTTACCACCTCCGCTTGCGCTACGGCCTTTCTTAACTTCAACCTCTTTGTAAGTACCTACGTGAGATACCACGATACGACGGTTGTCCTTGTTGAATTCAATTACTTTGAACTCAGCAGTTTCGCCTTTTTCAAGCTTGGCACCATCTTCTTTCGTAATGTGACGTGCAGGACAGTAAGCTTCAACGCCGTCATAGCCTTCAAACTTAACATCACCACCCTTATCACCAGAGTTGATCATTGTACCGGTAACAGTCTTACCTACCGCAAATGCATCAGTATATGCATCCCATGGGTTAGACTCAACTTGTTTGTGACCTAAACTCAAACGACGGTTATCTGCATCGATATCAAGAACTACAACCTCTAGCTTAGCGCCAATTGAAGTAAACTCTGACGGGTGCTTGATTTTCTTCGTCCAGCTCAAATCTGAAATGTGGATCAAACCATCAATACCTTCTTCCAGTTCTAAGAAAATACCGAAGTTGGTGAAGTTACGTACCGTACCCTCGTGCTTAGAGCCTTGCGGGTATTTAGTAGTAATATCCGTCCATGGATCAGTTGTCAATTGCTTGATACCCAAGCTCATCTTACGATCTTCACGGTCTAGAGTTAATACTTCAGTTTCAACTGAATCACCAACTTTCATGAAATCACCAGCACTACGCAAGTGTGCAGACCAGCTCATTTCACTCACGTGAATCAAACCTTCAACTCCTGGAAGAATTTCAACAAACGCACCGTAATCTGCCAATACGACTACTTTACCTTTAACCTTGTCACCAACGCTTAGGTTTTCATCTAGGGCATCCCATGGGTGCTTCTCAAGTTGCTTAAGACCTAATTGGATACGTGTTTTACCTTCATCGAAATCAAGGATTACAACGTTGATTTTTTGATCCAATTCTACCACTTCAGACGGGTGGTTGATACGGCTCCAGCTCAAATCAGTGATGTGAACCAAACCATCTACACCGCCCAAATCGATGAATACACCGTACGACGTGATGTTCTTAACGGTACCTTCGAGAACTTGTCCTTTCTCCAATTTACCGATGATTTCTTTTTTCTGTTCTTCAAGATCAGCTTCGATAAGCGCCTTGTGAGAAACAACAACGTTTTTGAATTCGTGATTGATTTTAACCACTTTGAACTCCATTGTCTTATCTACATACTGGTCGTAATCGCGGATTGGCTTAACGTCAATCTGTGATCCTGGCAAGAATGCCTCTAGACCGAATACATCTACGATCATACCACCCTTAGTACGCGCCTTAACGTAACCTTTAACGATTTCATCGTTATCGTGTGCTTCGTTAACACGGTCCCAAGCTTTGATAGAACGTGCTTTTCTGTGTGATAATACCAACTGACCGTTTTTGTCTTCCTGACGATCAACCAATACTTCTACTGTATCGCCAACTGCTAATTCTGGGTTGTAACGGAACTCGTTCAAGCTCACTACACCTTCACTCTTAGAGTTGATGTCGATAATTACTTCACGGTCAGTCTTCACGGTAACTTTACCTTCAACGACCTGGTGTTCTACTGAAGAACCTAATGTTTCAGCATATAGATCAACCAACGCTTGACGTTCGCCGCTATCTGCTATTGAGTCACCTTCTACATCTGCCCAACTAAATGCAGGAGCTTCAGGAACTACTTCCTCAGCAACTTCTTCAGTTACGGCTGCAACAGGAGCCTCAGGAACTACTTCCTCAGCAACTTCTTCAGTTGCGGCTGCAACAGGCGTTTCTTCTACGGTTTCTTCTACTTTTGGAGCCTCCTGAGCTGGAGTCTCTTTCTGTACCTCTTCTGCAGGTACTTGATTCTCTTCTGACATGAGAGATTTACTTGTATCTCAGAGCCTTGCACACACTTCCCATTGACTCTTAAGAGTGGTTGTAGTTTTTAGTACCCCTTTCCGTTCGTGTGCTTCATGTCCGAAAAGGGGTGCAAATATATAAACTATTAAAACATAAAACCACTGTAAATCAAACAAAAAGGCCTCGGAAAACGAATTTTCCGAGGCCTGTGTTTCTTTTGTCTAATCGGACTACTTCAATTGGTCCTTCAGTAGTTCTGTGGTTGTTGAACCAGGTCGCTCAATGGGCATCCCCATAGCTCTGTCCCAAATCAAATTAGATAAGGTTCCTAACGAACGTGCCACACCAAACAATACCGTGTAGAATTCATATTCTACCAATCCGTAATGCGTCAATAACTGACCACTGTGTGCATCTACATTAGGCCAAGGATTTTTCACTTTTCCTGTCGCGCTCAAGATATCCGGCACGACCTCATAGATCATGCTTACAATCTTGAACAATTCAGAATTAGGCATTTTAGCTTGTGCGAATTCGCGTTGCGCGGTGTAACGTGGATCAGTCTTGCGCAATACTGCATGTCCGAATCCAGGGATTACTTTACCGTCGGCCAACGTCTTCTTACAATAGCTTGCGATCTGTTCTTTGGTCGGTAAACCACCGCCCAATTCCTGACGCATATTATTGATCCAACGAATAACTTCTTGGTTTGCCAGTCCATGCAATGGACCTGCCAGACCGTTCATACCGGCTGCAAAACTCAAATACGCGTCACTAAGTGCTGAACCTACTAAATGAACCGTATGCGCACTCACATTACCACCTTCGTGATCCGCGTGAATGGTCATGTACAAACGCATCAACTCCTTGAATTCATCATTATCAAAGCCTAACATATGTGCGAAATTACCCGCCCAGTCTAAACTAGGATCTGGTTCAATATGCTGGTCGTTGTGGTACATACGACGGTAGATGTAAGCAGCAACACGCGGCAATCGGGCAATCAGATTCATTGCATCTTCATACGTCGAATCCCAATATTCACTTTTATGCACCCCGCGGCTGTACGCTTTTGCAAATTCACTCTCTGTACGCATCGCCATAATGGCCACAGTAAACTGGGTCATGGGGTGCGTGCGAGTTGGTAATGCGTCTATGGCTTTAAACACGTGAACTGGTACGTTATTACGACGAACCCAGTTGTTACTCAAACGACGTGCTTCTGCCTCCGTTGGCACTTCATTCATCAACATCAAATGGAATAACCCTTCTGGTAAAGGTTGCTCACCACCGGGGTACTTCGGTAATTTCTCTTGAAGTTCAGGAATGCTGTAACCACGGAAACGGATTCCTTCTTCAGGGTCCAATTTTGAAGTCTCACAAATAAGTGCTGGCATGCCACGCATACCACCATAGAGTTGGCTCACCTTAATCTCGCCAATAGTTTTATCACCATTAGCTTTCAGAAAAGCCTTGGTATCGGCTACGATGTCTGGAAAGATGTCTCTAAACTGTTCTTTAATTTTTTCCATGATAGATGATAGGTTTCTGGTGTTATTAGCTAATGAATCTGAAGTTTTTACCAGGGAAAATTGCATTTTCTCCTAACTCTTCTTCAATTCTCAAAAGTTGATTGTATTTCGCCATACGATCTGAACGGGAAGCTGAACCGGTTTTGATTTGACCGGTGTTCAATGCAACTGCTAAATCAGCGATCGTTGCATCTTCAGTTTCACCTGATCTGTGCGACATTACAGCGGTCATCATGTGGCGGTTAGCAAGGGTAACGGTATTAATCGTCTCAGTCAAAGTACCGATCTGGTTAACCTTCACGAGAACAGAATTCGCACTACCCTCCTCAATGCCTCGAGCTACACGTTTCTCGTTGGTAACAAACAAATCGTCTCCTACCAATTGGACCTTATCGCCAATCTTGGCGTGAAGTTTCGCCCAACCGGCCCAATCGTCTTCATGTAGTCCGTCTTCAATAGAAGCAATCGGGTATTTTTCAATCCAGTTTGCCCAGTAATCTACCATTTCGTCCGAAGTCAATTCACGACCGTCGCTCTTGTGGAATACATAGGTACCTTTCTCTTCATTGTAAAATTCAGAAGCAGCAGCATCCATAGCAATCCATATATCAACACCTGGCTTGTACCCTGCTTTCTCGATACTTTCAAGAATGATTTCAAGCGCTTCTTCATTTGAGCCAATAGAAGGGGCAAAGCCACCCTCATCACCAACATTAGTTGAGTATCCTTTGCTCTTCAACACTTTCTTTAAGTTGTGGAATACTTCAGTACCCATGCGTAATGCTTGGCTGAATGATTCAGCACCAAAAGGCATGACCATGAACTCTTGAAAGTCTATTGAATTATCTGCGTGCGAACCACCGTTTAAGATGTTCATCATCGGAACAGGAAGCGTACGCGCATTAACACCACCAATATACCGGTACAACGACTGACCAGTGCTTTCAGCCGCAGCTTTAGCTACTGCCAAAGAAACCGCCAAAATAGCGTTAGCACCTAATTTTCCTTTATTTTCTGTACCGTCTAAATCAATCATCATTTGATCAATTTCAGCTTGCTCGGTAACGATCTCGCCTTCCAATTCAGGCGCGATAATATCATTTACATTTTGAACCGCTTGCAATACACCTTTACCCATGTATACACTAGGGTCTTCATCACGTAACTCTACTGCTTCGTGAATTCCCGTTGATGCACCGGAAGGCACAGCAGCTCTGCCCATTGCACCTGTCGAGGTGATTACATCAACTTCAACCGTTGGATTACCACGTGAATCCAGAATTTGTCTTGCATGAATATGCGTAATAACAGACATATTGTTTTTTTTAAGTATTAGTTCTTATTCCTTGCGGACTAGTGGTTCTTTATTCGTTCTATGAATTCGTCAAACAGGTATCTACTATCGTGTGGGCCGGGACTAGCTTCAGGGTGGAATTGTACCGAGAAACAATTCGCATCGGTACGTTTAATACCTGCCACAGTTTGGTCGTTCAAATGGATATGCGTTAAGGCTACATTAGTTGCTTTTTCTACATCTTCCATCTTCACTACAAAACCATGATTCTGAGATGTAATCTCGCCTTTTCCCGTTTCAATATTTTTCACAGGATGGTTGATCCCGCGGTGACCGTTATGCATTTTATAGGTAGACAAACCACTGGCCAATGCAATCATCTGGTGTCCCAAACAAATTCCAAATACAGGTAATCCAGAGCTGATACCTTTTGCGACCTCCGCTACCACTTCAGGTGAAGCTGCCGGATCACCAGGACCATTCGAATAAAACAACCCGTTTGGGTTCCATGCCAGCATCTCTTCCGTTTTTGTATTCCACGGGAAAACTTTTACGAGTGCACCTCTTTCAGTCATGCAACGAATAATGTTCTCTTTAATCCCTAAATCCAATGCTGCTATTCTAATGGTCGAATCCTTAGGACCCACTTCATATGCTTCATCACAACTAACCGTAGGAGCCAAAGCTAGACCTTCCATCGACGGACACTTTGTCAATTCCTGCTTCAAAGCGTCTATATCGTGAATAGCTGTAGAGATAATAGCATTCATAGCACCCGCATCGCGGATGTGACGCACCAAAGCGCGCGTATCGATATCGCGAATAGCTACTTTCCCTTCTTTTTCGAAGTAATCATACAAACTGTCTGTCTTGCCGGTTCTAGATGCAACCTCACTGAAATTTTTGGTTACTAATCCCGCAATCTGAATATGCTTACTCTCGACCTCTGTATCCTTCACACCGTAATTCCCAATGTGAGAAGTAGCCATTACCATGAGCTGACCGAAGTAAGAAGGATCTGTGAAGATCTCTTGATACCCTGTCATACCAGTATTAAAACATATTTCTCCGTAAGCAGTACCATCTAAACCAGTGGAAGTACCGTAAAACACTGCACCATCTTCCAGCAGTAAAACAGCTTTTTTATTTGATTCTTTCATGAGTCGCTATCTTCAAAAAAAAGGGGAAACCAGGCGTGCACCTAATTTCCCCTCGAAATTACTTAACAATGACCGATTTGGTGCATTAATTCTTTGTTATTCAGCAGATTCTTCTTTTGATTCTTCCTCAGCTACTGATACTTCTGCAACAGGTGCAGCTTCAACGGCTTCAGTTTTTGCACGACGGCTACGACGAGTAGTTTTCTTCTTCTCATCCTTACCGTACATGTCGTTGAAGTCTACCAATTCAATCATACACATCTCCGCATTATCACCTTGACGGTTCCCTGTTTTGATGATACGTGTATAGCCACCTGGACGATCGCCGACCTTAGGGCCTACTACATTGAATAGTTCTGTAACAACCTCTTTCTGACGTAATACTGCAAATGCAATACGACGGTTGTGTGTTGTATTCTCTTTTGAGCGTGTTACCAAAGGCTCTACAACCTTACGTAATGCTTTCGCCTTCTGCACTGTCGTCATTACACGTTTGTGCTCAATAAGTGAGCCAGCCATGTTACTCAACATCGCTTTTCTATGCGCAGTTTTTCTCCCGAGGTGGTTAAATTTTTTACCGTGTCTCATGCTTATTCTTTATCGAGCTTATATTTTGAGATATCCATCCCAAAGCTCAAGTTTTTACTTTCAACTAACTCCTCTAATTCTGTAAGAGACTTCTTACCGAAGTTGCGGAATTTCATTAAATCAGATTTAGAGAATGTCACTAAATCACCCAATGTATCTACCTCTGCTGCTTTCAAGCAATTCAAAGCACGAACACTTAGGTCCATGTCATGAAGCTTAGTTTTCAGCAACTGACGCATGTGCAATGCTTCTTCATCGTAGCTCTCAGTTTCTGAAGATTCCTCATCCTCGAGACTAATGCGCTCGTCACTGAACAGCATGAAGTGGTGAATTAAAATTTTCGCCGCTTCTGTTAAAGCATCTTTCGGGTGGATTGAGCCGTCCGTGTCAATTTCAAAAACCAATTTTTCGTAATCGGTCTTCTGCTCAACGCGATAGTTCTCAACTGAATACTTAACGTTCTTGATTGGCGTGTAAATGCTGTCTAAAGCGATAGTTCCGATTGGAGCATCCACCTTTTTATTCATTTCAGCACCAACATATCCACGCCCCTTCTCAATTACCATTTCCATAGACAAGCTAACGCTCGGGTCCATGTTACAGATAACGTGATCTGGATTCAATACTTGGAAAGCACTGATGTGCGAAGCGAAATCGCCCGCTACCAATTGCTCTTTACCAGTGATTGTGAACTTAACCGTTTCAGTATCTTGAGCTTCGATCTGCTGCTTGAAACGCACTTGCTTCAAGTTTAGAACGATTTCCGTTACGTCCTCTACAACACCAGCAATGGTTGTGAATTCGTGGTCAACACCTTCAATTCTCAATGAAGTCAAGGCAAAACCTTCAAGACCGGAAAGCAAAACTCTGCGAAGTGCATTACCAACGGTAAGACCGTAACCAGGCTCCAAAGGTCTAAACTCGAACTGACCACTGAAGTCAGTGGAGGCGTTCATTATTACTTTTTCGGGCTTCTGGAAATTAAGGATAGCCATATAAGAGAGTATAAGGTGATTATTATTTAGAGTACAATTCGACGATCAACTGCTCCTTGATATTCTCAGGAATCGCATCACGTGAAGGAACATTCAAGAAGGTACCTTCCAATTTACTTTCGTTCCATTCTAACCATGGGTACTCAGTTCCACGACTAGCTAAAGCATCAGCAATAACTACCAGAGACTTCGACTTTTCACGAACACTGATAACATCACCTGGATTCACATTCATAGATGGAATATTCACGATTTCTCCGTTCACTGTGATGTGACGGTGACCTACAAGTTGGCGCGCGCCATCACGAGTTTTTCCCAATCCTAGACGGAATACTACATTGTCTAAACGACCCTCACACAGTTGAAGCAATACATCACCTGTCTTGCCTTTGCTACGAGAAGCTTTATCAAACATACGAGCGAATTGACGCTCCAAAATACCATAAGTGTATTTTGCTTTTTGCTTCTCTTGAAGCTGAACTGAATATTCACTCTTCTTTCCGCGACGACGGTTATTACCGTGTTGACCTGGAGGGTACTTGCGCTTTTCGAAAGAGCTATCTGGGCCGAAGATTGGCTCACCCATGCGGCGAGCGATCTTTGTTTTTGGTCCTCTATATCTTGCCATAATACTGTTCTTCTCTAATTATTAAACGCGACGTTTCTTTGGTGCACGACAACCGTTGTGTGGGGTTGGTGTAATATCGATAATCTCAATTACCTCAATCCCTAAGTTGTGTAGTGAACGAATGGCGCTTTCACGTCCATTACCTGGACCTTTAACGTAAGCTTTCACTTTCTTAAGTCCAGCCTCTAATGCTACACGACCACAATCTTCTGCTGCCATTTGTGCCGCATAAGGAGTGTTCTTTTTAGAACCACGGAAGCCCATCTTACCTGCAGACGACCAAGAGATTACTTGCCCTTGATTGTTCGTCAATGAGATAATGATGTTGTTAAAAGAAGATCCAATGTGCGCTTCACCGACAGTGTCGATACGCACTTTACGCTTCTTAGTCTGTTTAGTCTGTTTCTTAGCCATAACTAACTATTATTTAGTTGCTTTCTTTTTGTTAGCAACCGTTTTTCTCTTACCCTTTCTAGTACGTGAGTTGTTCTTCGTACGCTGTCCGCGAAGTGGTAATCCCAAACGGTGACGAATACCACGGTTACAACCGATGTCCATCATACGCTTGATGTTCAACTGAACCTCAGAACGCAATTCACCTTCTACTCTGTATTGGTCAGCAATAACAGTACGAATAGCCGTTAACTGCTCATCTGTCCAATCCTGAACTTTTACATCTTCACTTACACCAGCCTTGTCCAAAATCTCTTGAGAGCGGCTTAAGCCAACTCCATAGATATAAGTCAGGCCAATAACACCACGTTTGGTTCTGGGTAAGTCTACACCTGCAATCCTTGCCATAGTCTCTTTCTTCTATTATTGGTTAACCCTGACGTTGCTTGAACTTGGGGTTCTTCTTGTTAATAACATATAAGCGTCCTTTGCGACGAAC
>PZPA01000048.1 GCA_003045825.1 Bacteroidota bacterium | reverse complement strand
CAGCGTACGCAGCACAGATGGATAATGATGCATTGCAAAACCAGTCATTAATTCACGTTTTCAGTGCAGGTAATTCCGGTTTTTCAAATTGTGGCTATGGTGCAGGAACGGGCTGGGGTACTGTCACAGGGGGGCACAAACAAGGAAAGAACGTTGTTGCTTGTGGTAATCTACTCAGTACGGATTTCATTGCACAATCCTCATCTAGGGGGCCCGCTGCCGACGGTAGAATAAAACCCGATTTATGCGCAATTGGATCAAGCGTTTACTCGACTTTACCTTCCAACACCTATGGCTTTAAGACGGGAACATCTATGTCAGCCCCAGCAGTTGCAGGATTTTTCGGGGTTTTACACAATGCTTTTGATAGTATTCATTTAACTCAAGCGGATGGGGGTTTGCTTAAAGCAATTGCTCTGAATACTGCCGATGATTTGGGAAATTATGGACCTGATTATAAATATGGTTACGGTCGTATCAATGCAAAAAAGGCAGTACAGGTCATTAGCGATAGCAGTTTTATTTCATCAACTATTACAACAAATGACACTTTAACATACAATATCACTATTCCTTCAGGAATCGAAAGAGCAAAGTATTTAATTTATTGGACTGATGCGGTGGGATCAACTTCTGCAGCGAAAGCTTTGGTAAATGATCTTGATTTTGATCTGAAGCATGTGGCAACTGGATTAACCTATAAACCATGGGTTTTAGATCCCTCACCGAACAGTTCAAGCCTGAACTCCCCCGCAACTAGATCTGTGGATACATTAAATAATATCGAACAGGTAACACTCGAAAACCCAATGCCCGGGGACTATAAAATTCGAATCTATGGGAGCAATATTCCTCAAGGACCACAGAAATTTTACCTAATTCAATACAGTGAAACAGATAGTTATTCGATTGATTTTCCCGTAAGCGGTTCTGCCATTACACCGGGACCACTGAAAGTCAGATGGCAAGGAAGCAATACCGGTACAAATTGGGCATATAGCTCAGATTCAATGGTCACTTGGAGTACAGTAAGTATAGGTGCAATAAGTAATTTTACAGGAAACTGGAATGTACCATCAACTGGCACAAGCAATGGCTTTCTAAGACTTATAAATGGGTCTGATACCGCATTTACTGGGCCTTTTACTGTTATTCGACAACCTCAGAATGTTCAAATTGAATGGGTATGTCCTGATAGTATCAAACTTAGTTATAACCCGGTATCAAGTGCATCGTCTTACACTACATATATTCTTGGGCAGAAGTTCATGGATGAGAAAAAAACGGATACTAACATTTCAATGGTAATTCCATACCAAATAGGAACAACAACATGGGCTGCCGTGACCGCGAATATTAATAATAAACATGGTAAAAGGTCCTATGCCATTGAAGTACCTGCCGTAGTAAGTTCGTGTCCTTTGGCCCGGGACGCTGGGGTTAGTGAAATTATTAGTCCGACTCTTGTGTCGAGTTGTTTCAGTTCAAATGTATCAGTAACCATCAAAATAAGTAATCCATCAACAAGCGCTAATGACACAGTTCCTGTTGCATTTGAGATAAATAATATGGTCTATCGTGATACTTTGTTTAACACTCTTTTGCCGTATCAAGAAACTGTCTTTAAGTTTAACTCGAATGCTTCAGTTAATGGATCCGTTGCGCCTAAAATTAAAGTCTGGACAGAGCTAGCGGGTGATCAAAATACGAGTAATGACACGATCGAGAATTCGGTAGGCTATTATAATGCTAGCATAGCAAATCTCCCTTTTGAACAAAGCTTTGATACTTTGACTAACTGTGGTACTGCCCAAAATTGTGGAAGTACCATATGTAACATAGGGGTTAAAGTGTATAATTTAACTAATGGCACTGAAGATAATATAGACTGGAGAGTGCACAGCGGAAGTACTCCAAGCTCAGGAACTGGTCCCAATTCCGGTGTTTTAAATTCAGGCAAATACATCTATCTCGAGGCTTCTGGAAATTGTGAAAATCAGAAAGCAATTCTTGCTACTGACTGTATTGATTTTAGTGCAGCGAATTGGCCCATTTTGGAGTATTCGACGCATTTGTTCGGAATTAATACGGGACAATTAATTGTAGAAGTTTTCGACGGTAATAATTGGACTATTGTAGACAGTATCAGCGGGAATCAAGGCAATAATTGGCTACAAAGATCGGTTGATTTGACAGCATATGTCGGGGATACCATAATAGCGAAATTCACAGGTATAACGGGAGATGGATACCAGAGTGACATTGCACTTGATGAAATTAAAATATTCGACAACATAGGCATCCCTGTCCCCGATTTCACTACTTCGTCTACAAAGCCCTGTCTGAACAGTTACATCTATTTAGACGATATTAGTGCACGGGCTCCTGCATCCTGGAAATGGAATATCACGCCAAATTCTTTTACCTTTCAGAACAACACCTCTGATACTAGTCAAAACCCTGTGATTTCTTTTCAATCTTATGGGTCGTATTCAATTCAATTAATAGCCTCAAATACTTATGGGACTGACTCTATATTAAAGGCAAGTTTTATTGATGTTGCTCCATTAAATACCTTACCGTTGATTGAAACATGGATTGATCCAAACAACGAAGCCTTTATTGTTGAAAACCCTGATGGAGCAATAACGTGGAGTACTGCAGATGTAATTGGTCCAACTGGCGCATTGTCGACGTGTAAATATTTAAGGTTTTACAACTACACGACCATTGGTGAGGTGGATTATCTTGTTTCGGAAAAAATATCTACTAGCGGTTTCAACTCTCCGGCACTGATGTTTGATATAAGCTATGCACCTTTTGCAAATTACACGGACGGCCTCGGTGTTTTGATTAGTAGTGACTGCGGGAATAGCTTTGATACCGTATATATGAAAGTAGGCGCCGACCTTGCTACTTCTCCGACCTACACCAGTCAATTTGTTCCTTCAGGAAGCACGGATTGGCGGACAGATACGGTATTCTTATCGAATTTATCATCTGACCAACTTCAGATTAAATTTTTTAGTGTGAATGGCTATGGAAACAATCTTTACTTAGACAATATCAGAGTCATAGACATTTCTGGATCAAGTTCAACTGCAACAATAACCTATCCAAGTTTTATTTGCGAAGACGAAATCTTTAACTTTGAAATGAACAGCACAGATTCTACAATAGATGGAGAATTTACGTTAAGTCGAATTGGATCTTCCCTAATCTCAACCTTTCTAGGGCTGGGCAGCCATCAATCAACATTAACTCTTCAAGGTAATCATGCCTTAGAATACATTTACTACAATGCCTACACCTTTGTAGCAGATAGCGCTGTTCTGGTCCCTGGTCCGCAGCTTGATGCAGACTTCAAATTGCAAAACACGAACGGATTGACCTACCAATTCACTGACCTCACTACGCCGACGCCAAGTGCCTGGTTCTGGGACTTTGGAGATGGGAATTCATCAAATGCACAGAATCCGACACACACTTTTTCTGGCAACGGACCTACTACTGTAAAACTCGTCGTTACTACAGATTGTGGCCTGGACAGCATCAGCGTGCCCTACAACAATATTGGGCTCAATGAAGATGGCACGGCTTCAATGGTGGTCTATCCGAACCCAACAGATGGTGTCCTTCATCTTCAGACGCCAGAGGTGGACGGAAAGGTATTCGTTCAAATCTTTAGTATGAATGGTGCCTTAGTGGAAGAAAGTTTGTTCAATGCAAGCACTGGACGCATCACCTTAAACCTCGGAGCATATGCTCGTGGCTTCTATCAAATTAAAGTAACCACTGAAAATTCAGTTGAGAACTTCAAAGTCACGAAATACTAGGCACGTCGGCTCAATGCCCATGCACCGAAGTAGGTGATTAAACCGTTGTAGAGTAAAAGCTCAAAACCTATGGTGTACCCGAAACGGGGTGCCCATAGGCTTAAGGCGTACGCTAAAAAAGGGCTGCCTATAGCAACGCCCGTAATGCTCCAGCCTTGAATCTTTCTGTTTTGGGTCAATGCAAAGGCGAAAAGCCCGAGCAATGGACCGTAGGTATACCCTGCCGCTGTAAATAATGCGGAAATGATGCTATCTGCATTTAAAGAATAAATCAAGAGCATGACGACGAGCAAGACGGCCATAAATCCTATATAAACTTTGTTTCTGCGGGTCGAACTTTCCGCTGTTTTCATGGCAAGGAAGTCAACACAAAACGCAGTCGTTAGTGAGGCAAGGGCGCTGTCTGCGCTGGAGAAAGCTGCCGCTAAAAGGCCTAAGAAAAAAACGGCACCCAAAAGCGATGGCATGCCGCTGCTGGTAGCGACGGTGGCGAAGAGCTTATCGCCTGTTGCTGATATGCCTTGTAGCGCCGCGTAATCGGTAAGGAGTATGCCTAAAGCTAGAAACAGCGCGTTTACAAAAAGTAAATTCACCCCGAGCAATACCATGTTTTTTTGCGAGTCTTTCAAACGCGCTACTGTCAGGTTTTTCTGCATCATGTCTTGATCTAAACCGGTCATGGCCACCGCTATAGACATGCCGCCCAGAAGCTGTTTCCACCAGGCCTGCGCAGAGCCCGATTTAACGACATAAGCCATGTCGCTGGAAGCGATATATTGCCAAAGACTGAGCTCCTCAGGTACCACGGCTCGGCCGACAAAATAGAGTGCCAAGACGGCTGCAATAAGCATGAAGGCGGTTTGAAGGGTATCCGTAATAACGATCGTTGCAATACCGCCCGCTGCACTATACAGCGCGATGAGCGCGAGTACGGCGACGGCGGTGATGGGAAAGGGAATGTGAAGGCTGTCGCAAATCATTAATTGGACCACCATGGTCACGATGTACAGACGTGCACTTGCGCCAACAATTCGTGAAATAAGAAAGAAAGCAGAGCCTGTTTTATAGCTCGAGGCGCCCAATTTTTCACCCAGAAAACTATAAATACTGATCACATTGTAGCGGTAGTACACGGGCAAGAGGACGTAAGCAATGATTAAATAACCGAAGAAGAAGCCCACCACCATCATGAGGTAAGTCATGCCTGAGGCGGCCGTCCATCCAGGCACGCTAATGAACGTGACACCGCTAAGCGAGGCGCCTATCATGCCGAAACTTACCAGCAGCCACGAGGCGTTTTTATTCGCGTTGAAGAAGGTCGCATTGGTTGCGCCTCGCGAAGTGATTTTACCAATCAAAACGAGCACACCAACGTAGGCGAGTAAGAGAATTAAAAAGAGCGTGTAGTTCATGTACACAAATATGCGCAATCCCTTACTTTTGAAACAGATGAATTTTTCTAGCAGAAAAATAGAACAAGCCGTAGAGGAAATCTCTCGGTTGCCAGGTATAGGTAAGAAAACTGCCTTGCGGTTAGCTTTGCATTTGTTACGTCGACCGGAAGGTCAAACGGATGCTTTAGCAGCCGCTTTAGTCGATTTACGCCAAAACACGACGTTTTGTGGAACGTGTCATACGCTCTCAGATACAGAAACCTGCAGCATTTGTGCCTCGCCAAAGCGCGATTCTAGTATTGTGTGCGTTGTAGAAGATGTGCGCGATGTTATGGCCATAGAGAATACAGGCGGTTACCAAGGGACTTATCATGTTTTGGGCGGATTAATCTCCCCTATGGACGGTGTTGGACCGGGCGACTTAACCATTGATCATCTAGTTCATAAGTTGCAAAGCGGGGTCATTGAAGAATTGGTTTTCGCTTTGAATACAACCATGGAAGGCGATACGACCAATTTCTACCTTTACCGCAAAGTAAAAGACTTCAATATTAAGTTCACGACCATTGCGCGCGGTATTGCGGTCGGTGATGAATTGGAATTTGCCGATGAAGTTACGCTAGGCCGCAGTATTCAACAGCGCATTCCATACGAACAAAGCCTCCCGAAATAGTGGATCTTAGCATCGTCATAGTCAACTTCAACGTCAAAGAATTTCTGACGCAATGTTTGGAGAGCATCTACAGAAGCCAGACCAACTACCAGTATGAGGTGGTGGTTGTCGATAATGCCAGTGTAGATAGTGGTCAAGCGCTCATTATGAAGGCTTTTCCAGCGGTGCGGTGGATCCAAAACACAGAGAATGTCGGCTTTGGACGGGCTAATAATCAAGGATTTGAGGCGGCCAAAGGAGAATACACCCTGATTCTCAACCCCGATACTGTAGTGCAAGAAGATACGCTGGAGGTTTGTATCAGTTACCTAAAATCGCACCCAGAAGTGGGCGGCTTAGGCGTTAAGGGCATTGATGGCGCGGGCCAATTCCTTCCCGAAAGTAAACGCGGTTTACCTACGCCGTTGACCGCCTTGTGGAAGATCACCGGATTGTCGAGGATGTTCCCAAAATCGGCTTTTTTTGCGCGCTACCACATGGGGCACTTAGATCCGGATGCCAACCACAAAGTGGACATTTTAGTAGGATGCTTTATGATGGTGCCCACGGCACTGTTGCGCAAAGTTGGCGGGTTTGACCCGCGTTATTTTATGTACGGTGAAGACATTGACCTGAGCTATGAGTTGCTGAAATCGGGCCATGAAAACCACTACATCAGTGATTCTCAAATCATACATTATAAAGGAGAAAGCACGAAACGCGGCAGTTTGAACTACGTTCGAATGTTTTACCAAGCCATGGTCATCTTCGCAAAGAAACAATTCAGCGGTTCCTCTGCCCTGGCCTACACCCTACTCATTTATTTGGGCATCTACCTTCGGGCGGGATTGGCCTTGTTGGCCCGGTTAGCAAAAAGCGCCGCGACACCCGTTATTGACGCCTTCCTTTTGGCGCTAACATTGGACCAATTAAAAACCTATTGGGAGCACAACCACCGCTTTATCAACGGAGGCTCTTATCCAGATACTTACACCTACTACATTCAAGGATCCTACATCCTCTTTTGGCTTCTAGCACTGGGTTTGAGCGGGGTCTACACTAAAAATGCTCGACCAGCAGTCATTGCACGCACTATGGCGGTTGCCACGCTAGTTATTGGTTTCTGTTACGGATTACTGCCCGAGGCGCTTCGCTTCTCGCGTGCGCTCCTAATTTTGGGAGGATTGAGCGGCATCACCGTTCTGATATCCTGGCGCTCCGTGATCGGATTCCTCACTGGAAAACACCTTTTCACACGTCCTATTCAACGTCCAAGAATGCTCTATTTAGGGTCCGATTCTGGAAAGCAAAAACTTCAAAAATTACTGGCTGAAAACGGCATTGTTCCAGCGTTTTTCTTGCAAGATCAGGTGGCTACAAATGCTACCGTTGATTTGGAAGAAGTGGCGGCAAAAATTCGGCTCTACAGCATCAATGAATGTATTATTGAATCGACCGCTTGGCCTACCTCCACACTGATGAAAATCATGGCTGAATTGGGCACTAAAACGAATATTAAATCCCTAATCACACAAGGGCCGTACATCGTTGGATCGAACAGTAGTTTGAACCAAGGCGAGGCCTACGGTTTGGGCCGATTCAATGTTGCAAATGCAAATTACCGCCGCCAAAAACGCCTTCTCGACCTTGTTCTTACCTTTCTTCTTTTCGCTACCTTACCTATCACTGGGGCCTTAGCAGTGCTCTTCGGGCGTACCAAGGGCGTGGCGCTTTGGATTGCGAAATCAGGCAAATTACTTACCGGGCAGGCAACGTTGATTGGCTATTCAACCGATGCTGCAGAAAGAAATCAACTCCCAAAACTGGCTTCTCCAATTTTTGATATTGCAAATGGAATCCCAAAAGTTTTAAACGTTTCGCAAAGCGAATCTGCACTTGTTACCAACTACGCAAAAGAAGCTGAATTAAAGTCCGATTTGCACCAACTCTGGCAACTGAGCAAATTCTAATACAATAACGATAGTGGGATATTTTGCCGTAAATTCGAGGACCGAAAAACCCGAATTCAATGGCTCAGTTTGAATTAATCCTGCCCAAAATGGGCGAATCAGTTGCGGAAGCTACCGTGACGAATTGGTTGAAAAACGTTGGTGATGTGATCGATGCTGAAGAAAGCGTTGTCGAAGTAGCCACCGATAAAGTGGACAGTGAGGTCCCCTCGCCTGTAAGCGGAACCCTAGTTAAAATCCTGGTAGATGTCAATGGTGTTGCCGAAGTTGGTAGTCCCATCGCTATTATAGAAGTGGAAGGCGAAGGCAGCGGCACAACCGCGTCTGCTGCGCCAGAAGTTGCCCCTGAACCAGCCGTGGCAGTAGCAGAAATTGAAGCCCAAGTAGCTGCAGCCGCCGCTACGGTAAGTGCGCCTGTACCCTCTGGACCTATTGCTAAAAATTCAAATGGAAGATTCTATTCGCCGTTGGTTCGCTCCATGGCGAAAGAAGAAGGTATTGGACAAGCAGAATTGGACCAAATTTCTGGAAGCGGCAAAGAAGGTCGCGTAACGAAAAAAGACATCGTTGCCTACCTCGAAGCTGGACGCAAAGCAATGGCTCCTGTAGCTGCTAGTCAAACACCTGCAAAGAGCCCAGCACCAGCGGCACCCGTTAGCGCTGCACCTGCTGTTGCACCTAAACCTTCAGCTCCGGCGATGAAGATTGGTGAAGGAGATGAAATTATAGAAATGGACCGCATGAGAAAACTCATTGCGGACCATATGGTAAACTCTGTACATACTTCCCCGCACGTTACCAGCTTTGTAGAAGCGGATATGACGAAAGTCGTTCTTTGGCGTAACCGCATGAAAAATGAATTCCAGAAAAAGCACGGTGAAAAAATCACATTTACACCGATCATCATGGAGGCCATTGTGAAAGCCATTCAAGATTTCCCAATGATCAACATAAGTATTGAAGGAAATAACATTATCAAGCACGGAAGAATCAATGTAGGAATGGCCGCGGCGCTTCCCTCGGGTAATTTGATTGTTCCTGTGGTTAAAAACGCAGATCAACTAAGTCTTCTCGGGTTAACGAAAGCTGTAAATGATCTTGCTAACCGCGCACGCAACAACCAACTTAAACCTGATGAAATTAGCGGAGGTACCTACACTTTGACGAATGTTGGAACGTTCGGTAATGTAATGGGCACGCCCATCATCAACCAACCCCAAGTAGCCATTATGGCTGCCGGTGCTATTGTTAAAAAGCCCGCTGTTGTTGAAACGCCAGAAGGCGATGTCATTGCTGTTCGTCACAAAATGTTCCTAAGTCATAGTTACGACCACCGCGCAGTGGATGGTGCCTTAGGAGGTATGTTCGTGAAACGCGTTGCCGAATATTTAGAATCATGGGATTTAAATCGGGAGATTTAATTCCAAAATTTATAACTTTATAAAGCCGCCCTTAGGGGTGGCTTTTTTTTGAATCTAATCATAGTCTAATGAAATTGAATCTTTCCCGTCCCATTTGCTTTTTCGACCTAGAAACTACAGGGGTTAATGTCACCAGCGACCGCATCGTAGAAATTTGTGTCCATAAAATCCATACTGACGGTACGGAAGAAACACATACTTGGCGAGTGAATCCCACGGTACCTATACCCAACGGCTCCTCTCTAGTTCATGGAATTTATGATCAAGACGTGGCTAACGAACCAACCTTCAAAGAATTGGCCAGTACCGTTTACCAACTCATCAGTGATAGTGATCTCGCGGGGTACAACAGCAATAAATTTGACATCCCTTTATTGGCGGAAGAATTTTTGCGTGCGGATATTGATTTTGAAATGGGTAAGCGCAAAGCGGTAGACGTACAAAATATATTCCACCGTATGGAACAGCGTACTCTGAGTGCTGCGTATAAATTCTATTGCGGTAAAAATCTAGACGGAGCACATACGGCTGAAGCAGATGTTTTGGCTACTTATGAGGTATTAAAAGCTCAGATTGAACGCTATGAAGAGCTGGAAAATGACATGAACTTTCTATCCGATTTTTCGAACCGTCAACGCGTTGCAGATTTCGCAGGGTTTATAGCGTTTAACGACGATGATGAGGAAATTTTCACTTTTGGCAAATACCGTGGTATGACAGTGAAATCGGTACTTCAAGAAAATCCAGGGTATTTTAGTTGGATTCAGAATGCAGATTTCCCATTGTACACAAAAAAGGTACTGACTGCAATTCGTCTTAAAAATTTCAACAAATAGAAAAATCGGCGGCGATGAAAATTATTTGTATCGGCAGGAATTACGCTCAACATGCAAAAGAACTCAATAATCCTATCCCGGAGGAACCCGTAGTTTTTCTCAAACCGGATACCGCCATATTGCTAAAAAAGCATCCGTTCTTCATCCCGGAACACAGTAATGATGTACACCATGAGATTGAAGTCGTCGTTAAAATCAACAGACTAGGCAAACACATTGAGCCCCGTTTCGCTCATAAGTACTATGACGAAATAGCCTTGGGTATCGATTTCACAGCACGTGACGTACAAACCCGGTGCAAAGAAAACGGGTTGCCTTGGGAAAAAGCCAAAGCCTTTGATGGATCGGCCGCAGTTTCACGTTTTTTTTCATTAGATAAAGTAGGGAAAGACATTCAGGATATTAATTTCCACCTTGATATCAATGGCAAAACCGTTCAAGAAGGGAACACATCGAACATGTTATTCCCTGTTGATGAGCTCATTAGTCATGTTTCAAAATATTTTACGCTAAAAACCGGTGACTTAATTTTCACAGGTACTCCTTCGGGAGTTGGACGGGTAGAAAGGGGAGATTTATTGGAACTTTTTTTGGAAAAAGAACGCATTTTCTACTTCAACGTCAAATAGCTTCTAAGCATTCATTCGTTCATTGGCACATTAAAGTGCCACTTTTGTTGACTTTCAGGTCGGGCGCATTGCCATTTTTATATATTTGTAACTACCCTGAAAATACGTTAACACAAACGCGTTAAAATGAAGAAAAGCTTACTAGCTGTACTCCTTATTGCCCTCGCTTCCCCAGCGGCCTTTGGACAATTTGCACCGCCAATTGATACCGTTTACACGGAAAATTTCGATGGAACCCTAGGCGCCGACTCTGTTGCTGCCAACTACAACACGGATTCTACCAACGCCACGCGCTCTTGGAACGACACGTCGTACATCAAGACTACGGGTAATGCATCCTTCCATACGCAGATTTATGCGAATGATTCCATCATTTTTGAAACAGATGCGTTTACCACAGTAACGTACACTAATGTGAGGTTGACGTTCGACCACATTTGTAAAATTCGCTACATTCAAAAAGCCTTTATTCAGATGTCGCGCGACAACGGCGCCACATGGGTGAACCTTACCAGTTCTCACTATCAAGGCGGAAGTCCACAGTTCAGCTCTCAAGGTTGGTTTAACGAATTGTCATACCCTTCACAGCTTTTAACGCCTTACTGGTATGGTCCGACTATCGGTAATTCAAATACTGGTACGGATGTTACTCCAAATACCGCTTCAGATTGGTGGGCTCGTGAAATATTTGACCTGAGCAGCTATTTAGGGGACTATGACAACGCAAACTCACAATACGGTTATGCGAATTGTAAGCTGCGTTTTATCATGTCGAATAAAACAGGTACGCCTTCGCCTGCCTCACTACAGGGCTGGTTTGTAGACAACATTATGGTAGAAGGTGCCCCTTGTGAATTAGAGCCACCAACTATGGACTGGGTCAATGTAAGCGTTCCCGCCAAACCTATTGGAGCACGGTACATGCCTACGCAAGCCGTTCGTGTTAAAGGAAAAGATAATGTTGGAGTCGATAGTATGCGAATCTACATGCGTCGCTATGACTATTCTGCGGGATCTTGGGGTACTTGGTCAGATTCTTTGATGAGTTCTTCATTCTCAGCCAGCTGTCCAGATTCTTCGCAATACACCTACACCTTTGGCAATATTGATATACACGATACTATCGAATGGTATGTGCGTATTTTTGACTGTGCCTGTCCTAATGTGGTTAGAGATCCCTTAGAATCTGCTTCCATTTTCGCTTACAGATTCTGGAGAGATGCTGGTCTGCCACCCATTTGTGGTACTACGACACAAAACTCATTCCCTTACTCAACTACCCTTCCCGTTGATCAAGACTTTGAGAACAACGTCTACTGGGTAGCGGGTTCGGGAACCGGTGCTACAGGCGTGAGCCACCGTGGTAACTTCCCCGATCAAAATCCGCCTTATGGTCAAAACTATAAGGTAATACCCAACGAAAACACAATAGGTTTCGCTTGGTCCATCCGCACAGGGAGCACGGCAACAAACCTTACGGGTCCAGATGGGGATGCTTCACCGAACGGTGGAGGTAAATACATTTATACAGAAGCAGAGCAAGGATCTTCAAATGATAAAGCGCATTTCATTACGCCTTGTTTGGACTTAAGAAGCTACAACTGTGCTATTCTTGAATTTGACTACCATATGTATGGTGCACATGTCGACTTTTTAGCTATTACCGCAGATACTGGATTCAATACTTCTGCTTACACCGGATTGGCGCGTATAGATGGTGAACAACAATCTAAATCCAGCGACCCGTTCAAAACGTTTACTGTTGCCTTGAATGATATTACAGGTGACTATGCGCGCATTCGTTTCTCAGTCAATAGAGGAAACTCATTGAAAGGTGACGTAGCGATCGATAATATTCGCATTTACGAACCGCCAGCCTACGAGGTAGCGCTACGTGATGTTTTCAATCCTGAAAACGGTTACTGTTCGTATTCGAATAACGAAACCATTGATTTATGGATTCAAAACAACGGCTGTACGAGTCTAGATAGTGTTCCTGTGACTTGGGAATTTGACTACACCAACACCGCAGGTACAACAACAAATCAAACAAATACGGAATACATCACCCATAAAACTCTAGAAACTGGTGACTCTACCTTCTACACCTTCGCTACAGGACCGAACTTAAGCGGTTACGGTATCTATGATATATGGGTATACACACAACAGCCTGGTGATACCGTTGGTACAAACGATACCATTGGCCCTATCAGAATAGTACACGAAGAACCGTATTCTACCTTCCCTTACGTTCTTAACTTCGATGGCGCAGCAACTACTTCAGGAAATAATACAGCTGCTAACCCAGGGAGTTTCCCAAATAACGTTTGGACTCCTGTACCTGCAAGTAATAGCGGTGAATATGCCTTTATGGTTGGTGACGAATGGACACCAACCGTTGGATCCGGCCCAATCTCAGATAAAAGCGGACAAGGGAATTATCTGGTAGTTGAAGGTAATTACGGTGTATCTCCAGCTTCAGCCACGCTTGTTTCACAGTGTTTGGACCTTACTAACATGACAAAACCTGTGCTTCAGTTCCGTCACCACATGTACGGCGCCGATATCGGTGCGATACGTGTGCAATGGATCAAAGACGGCGATAACTTCTGGACGAATCCAATGACACCCTATACCACTACACTCACTGATGAGAAAGATAACTGGTCTTTCTATGAGGTTGATTTAAGCGGACAAGCCGGAAACTTGATTAAGCTGCGTTTCATAGCACAGAAATCAGGGTTTGGCGTTGCCGCTGATATTGCCTTTGATGATATTGTCATTGTAGACAAAGCAAATGTTGATGTGGGTGTGGACGCGATTACTAACCCAGCAGCACGTATTAATCTCGTTGGTGGCCCTGCCCAATTAAAAGCAGAGTTCAAAATCAGAAACTTTGGTAAGAATGCACAAACGAATGTGCCCATTACTTATACCGTCACTCCAACTTGTGGTTCTAATGCCGGTGTAAGCACAACGTATACATTTACGCACAGTGCATCTATTCCAGCAGGCGGAAATATCACGGTAACTGACAATACGAATACCGTTGCTTGGCCCACCGGAACTTTTGAAGTGTATGCCTACACTGGAAAAGCAAACGATAACAATTCATGGAACGATTCTGCTTATGTCAAAACTGCAGGATGGCCTGAAGTATACATTCAATCAGGCTTCGTAGAGGATTTTGAAAGCTGTAACGATGGTGATTCATCGGGCTTCTTTGTATCCGGAGCATTGGACCTATGGAAAGTTGATCAAATCAGCGCCTTAGGAGGTAATAACGGAATGAGTACCCGCCCTAACCAAAACGTGCCAGGCGGCCTCGAAGAGTTCTTGTATTTCCCAAGATTTATTGGTTTCGATACCATCGCAGGTGCCGAATTACGTTTGGTACATGACGTGGATTTAGGTGCAGGTGATGTTGCACTCATCGAATTCCAAGGAGGCGGTACATGGAATACCCTAGGCTTCTGGGATCCACAAAATGTAGTAAGTACCAACTGGTACAATACAGGTACGTCAAGTGTTGGAGATGCTTGGGCAGGTGCACAAGGACAAATGAGTTCTTCGTGGCCATTATCTACTTGGAATTTCTCTGCAGCGCCGTTAATTCTTCGCGCTCGTATGAAATCTGGAACGGGTAATAGTGACGGTTGGAATTTGGATAAGGTAGAAGTATACATTCCACCACAAAACAGCGCCGCTCCTATTGACGTTACGACGGTGGAATACCTACCCGTACCTGATCAAAACAATCACCTGAAAACCCTCATTAAAAATACGGGTGCGAAGGTATTAGATAGCTGTCTTGTTGAATACAGTACGGATGGAGGAACGACATGGTCTAACCCGGAGCAGGTTGTTTTCAATCCGCCATTGGTTCCAAGAAAAACAGCTTGGTACGAATTCACTCAAGATTGGGTGAACCCAACTAGTGGTCTATATAATGTCTGTATTCGCACATCACGCCCAGACAGCAAGCCTGATAATGACCCAAGTGACGATCAAATTTGTGCAGATATCACTGTATTGGATAAAATAGTCATGTCGGTGGATAGCTCGTACTGTAATGACTTCGATGATCCTTCATTGACGCCGTGGCTGACATTGAATGCATTCGTGAAAGACGGACTTACTGCATGGGAAAAAGGAACGCCTGCAGTTGCACCTCTAGTCAGTGCGAACAGTGGATCTAATGCATGGATGACCGATTTGGACTCTAATTACAAAAAACGTGATTCCTCTGCCCTTTACACGCCTGTATTCCGTCTAGATTCGGGTCAGACGTATACTTATGAGTTCATGCACGCCTTCTCTACAGAGATTTACCATGACGGCGGTACAGTAGATGTAACTTTTGACGGAGGTATTACATGGCATACCGTGGGGACTAATCTGTACGGTGCCACATGGTTCAATACCAGTTTTGTGACCTCACTAGATGTTTTCAAACCTGGCTGGACTGGATTGAGCAACGGGTGGCAGCAAGCTAAACTTAACCTTGCCGTGGATACAGCCCGGAACGCCATCTTTAGATTCCGCTTTGGATCAGATGAAACCATTAACAAAGCCGGTTGGGCCATTGATGATTTCTGTTTCTACAAGACCAGCGATGACACTAAAATATTCGTCATTGGTCAAGAAGAATTGGAACACAATATAGGCGTAGGAAATATACATCCAAACCCTACCTCAGGTGTTGCCCAGTTGCCTATCAGCTTCCAGAGTGATGCGGACGTATTTATTACTGTACGTAACACGCAGGGTCAAGTGCTTCACCAACGTACTGCGCACGGAACCTCGGGCATCCAGACGTTCACCATTGAAACTTCATCGTGGGCTGCAGGTATGTATTTAGTTGAGACCGTAACACCTTTAGGAACGGATGTTCAACGATTGATTGTAGAATAATACTAGAATAAACTCTTTTTTTTCACCCTCGCACTTCTTTCGAGAATGCGGGGGTGTTTTTTTTTACCGCCCGTTTGTCACATAAAG
>PZPA01000047.1:14728-15888 GCA_003045825.1 Bacteroidota bacterium | reverse complement strand
GCCTGTTTTCAAAGGATGTGAGGATGCTATTGGGAATGATGCCTTGTACCAGTGTATGAATGTTCAATTGATGCGCTTCATTGCGCGTGAATTCGAGGTGAATGAGCGCATGATGCAATTCAGTTCCGGTGAAAAAGTCTACGTTGAATTTATCATAGAAAAGAACGGGGATGTAAGCCAAGCTAAAATCATTCGAGGCAGTGACGAGCTCGTCGGTGAGGAGGCCATTCGAGTGGTGAAGTCATTGCCAGATTTTACTCCAGCCAAATTGAATGGAAAGCCGGTACGGATGTCGTATATTTTGCCCATTAATGTAAAATTGCACTAGAATGAAAATGCGTTTTTCTCTGTGTTTAATCGCTTTAGGATTAACCGCGCAACTTGTCGGCCAGAACAACTCTGAAGATGTACCCGTCTCTTTAAAAGAATCGGTACCTGTATTCGAGCACTGTGGACACATCGAAGATGATGCCAATGCCCAACAAACGTGCTTTAATCGATTCATTATGAGCCACATCATGAACGAACTCCAATGGCCGGAAGGATTGGAAGAGAATGGCCGCGTATTTGTGGAAGTTCTTTTTGATGCGAAGGGAAAGATTACTCAAGTAGAAAGTGTTCGTTCCTATAATGATCGTGCTGCGGATGAGGCAGTACGAGCAATGAGAACATTGCCGGATGCCATGCGACCTGCAACAAAGCA
Source organism: Bacteroidota bacterium (assembly GCA_003045825.1). GTDB lineage: Bacteria > Bacteroidota > Bacteroidia > Flavobacteriales > Schleiferiaceae > UBA10364. Next base: position 15,185 of record PZPA01000047.1, on the reverse strand, counting down.
GGGAGAGCCCTCGACCTATAACTGTGTTGTCCCTGTTTCATTCGAGCGATAGGAGGGAAAAACACTCAAAAATTCACCTTGCGCTAACAATACTTTTGGCTATTTTAGCGCCACAATAGTCTATATTCATGAAAACTAGAAAATCAGCAAAAGCGGATGCGGAAAATAAGAAGAGTCTCTTCTTATTAATCGGTCTTACCGCTTCTCTAGCATTTACTCTATTCTTTTTGGAGCTAAAGTCTTATGAAGACGGTCCAGGACAGTTGGGTAAAATGTCATACGATGATGATGAAGAGATTGCGATCATCACCAAAACACCGCCACCTCCGCCACCTCCGCCACCACCGGCACCGCCAGAGGTCATTCAGATTGTAGAGAATGAATTGGAGATTGAAGAAGTAGAATTTGAATCTACAGAGACCGATGAAAGTGAAGAGATTGAGATCATCGAAGAGGT
>PZPA01000047.1:0-14290 GCA_003045825.1 Bacteroidota bacterium | reverse complement strand
ACGTTTTCTGAATTTAATACGCCAAACTCATGCATTCCTTCCAACTTTCTTCTGATGCACTTATTGCAATACAAGCGTCGCTTGACGGCGGTGCAGCAATTCTAGAAGTCTATCACAACGAAACAACTGAAGTAGAGTTAAAAGGAGACGAGAGTCCGCTTACTCAGGCAGATTTGCGTAGTAATTCGGCGATCATGAAATGGCTTGAGCAATCGGATCATCCCGTGCTCAGTGAAGAAGGAAAGCATTTAGAATACAAGGAAAGAAAACAATGGTCAACCTTATGGATCGTAGATCCGTTAGACGGCACTAAAGAATTCATTAAACGCAACGGTGAGTTTACTGTAAACGTGGCGCTGGTAAAAGATGGACGTCCTTTATTGGGCGTGGTGTATGTTCCAGTTACAGGAGAATTGTACTTAGGCATCAACGGACAAGGTGCCTTGAAGATTAATTTGGACGCAAATGAGACGTTTACACATGCGCATTTAAATGATGCTGTTTCATTACCAGTAAAAAAAGAGCGTCCATTTACGGCTGTCGGTTCGCGTTCGCACATGAACGAAGAGACGGAATCATTCTTAGCAACGTACCGTGAAAAGCACGGAGAAGTGGCGATTTTGAGCAAAGGTTCTTCGCTAAAGATGTGCATGGTGGCAGAAGGTTTAGCAGATGTTTACCCAAGATTCGCGCCTACGATGGAATGGGATACTGCAGCTGGACAAGCCGTAGTCGAGGCCGCCGGATTTGCCATGTTGCACAAGGATACCCGACTTCCATTGGAATACAATAAAGAGGACTTATTAAACCCTCATTTTATCGTCCTTTAATATTCGGCCAGATAGGTGGCAGTCCTTATCTTTGCCGCCCATGCAGGAAACGACCACATTAACTACACCCAAACCTTCCTTGATTAAAGAGGCATTGCGCTTAGGAAAGCTGCGTTTGAGTACTTCTGTAGTATTCAGTTCTGTAGCGGGTTATTTTCTTGGAATGGAAGTGTTCAGTTGGACACAACTTGCATTGCTCATCTTTGGTGGCATAACTGTAGTTGCGGCGTCTAATGCGTACAATCAAATCTACGAGAAGGATAGGGACGCTTTGATGAACAGGACAAAAGGCCGTCCACTCCCTTTAGGAACGCTCACCTTACGTGAAGCCTGGTTTATTGCAACTTTTTTACTTGTAGTTGGACTTTGGGCTTTGTATGAAATAAATCCCATGACGGCCTACTTTGGAGCGCTAAGTGTAGTTTTGTATACGCTGGTATACACGCCACTCAAAGCGATTACGCCGTTAGCAGTATTTGTTGGTGCAATTCCTGGTGCGATTCCATACATGTTGGGTTGGGTTGCCGCTAGAAACGACTTCGATATTGAAACCGGGACATTGTTTGCGCAACAGTTCTTTTGGCAATTCCCTCATTTCTGGGCCATTGCATGGTTTTCTTACCACGATTATGAGAAAGCGGGCTATTTCCTTTTGCCTTCTAAAGCAAAAGACCGGTCTTCTCAGTTGTACATTATCATCTATACGGTTTGGATGATCATGGTGGGAATCTTACCGGTATTTGGCATCACCGGCGAACTTCAGTTAAGTTGGGTTGGCGCAATAGCGGTAGGTGCTCTTGGGTATTGGGTATTGAATAATGCAATTTTGTTGTTAAAAGATGCCGACGATAAACGCGCACGTAAATTAATGTTGAGTAGTATTGCGTACCTCACGGGGATTCAAATCATTTATATAATTGACCGATTCATTTAAAATGGAAACATTACAAGAACAACGCCGCCGCGCCGCCAAACCTTTATTGTGGATAGGAATCGGAAGTATCATTATGGCTTTTGCAGGACTGACTTCTGGATATGTTGTAAGCAGAACCACGTTGGTCATGAACGAACAATGGATGACATTCGCCCTGCCTAAAGCATTTATTTACAGTACCGTGGTGATCGTTTTATCTTCACTGGTGCTTATCTGGGGTAAGCGCCAACTTGCTGCTGGAAAGGACAGTGCGATAAAGCCTATGCTTGGGATCACGTTGCTGCTTGGTTTCGGTTTTTTATGGTTTCAAGGGGAGGCCTGGACAGAATTGATGGCGAACAACATCTTTTTCGCCGGTGCGCAATCACATCCTGCTGGATCTTGGGTTTATGCCTTGTTCCTTTTTCACGGATTGCACGTAGCAGGTGGTATCATCGCATTATTCGTCGTTCTATTTCGTGCTTACAGGGGTCGTTATTCATCCGCTGATTATCAGGGAATTACACTTGTGAGTATTTATTGGCATTTTGTAGACCTATTGTGGCTCTATTTGTATGTCTTTTTAAGTGCTATTCGTTAAATTTGCCCAAGAATTTTATAATCCAACCGTTATGGCTTCATCCGCTGAAATGACGCAAGAAGAAAACAACTGGGGCGGTGGTTCAAGACCACTAGGTGCTCGCTATGGAAAACTAATGATGTGGTTTTTCCTACTTTCTGATGCGTTGACATTCTCAGGTTTCCTTACTGCATATGGTTTAATGCGCTTCAAATTTGAAAGCACATGGCCTATCGCCGAAAATGTATTTACCCACTTTCCAGGGTTAGAAGGTGATCAACCTCTGCTTTATGTAGCGTTGATGACGTTCATTTTGATTATGTCTTCAGTAACGATGGTATTGGCCGTAAACGCTGGAGAGAAAATGAACCGCAAGGCGGTTACTAACTGGATGCTATGGACCATCATTGGTGGTTTAATTTTCGTGGGTTCTCAAGCATGGGAATGGTACCACTTCATCATTGGTGATAGCGGTGCCGTAGAAACAGCACGCCAAGAAATTCTCCACATCTACAACGAAGAGGGCGAGCGTTTGAGTTTCAGCCAGGTCGTACACGGTATGGAAGAAGGCCATGCCTCAAACCACGGTGAGACGTTCACTAAGGCTGAAGTTTTGGCTGCGATGAAAGCAAATGAAGGCATGTACATCATGGAGCCAGGAAAGGCGGGCGTATCGTTTACTCACGAAGCGTCTGTTGCAATGCTTGAAGCAGGCGATGTAGTTCAAGGTGCAAACATGATTCACAACGAATACGGCCAGAAGCAATTCGCGAACTTCTTCTTCTTTATCACTGGATTCCACGGGTTCCACGTATTTTCTGGAGTAGTCATCAACTTCATCATTTTCTACAACGTGTTGTTGGGAACGTATGAACGTCGTGGCCATTACCGTATGGTTGAGAAAGTGGGTCTATATTGGCACTTTGTTGACCTTGTATGGGTATTCGTATTTACATTCTTCTATCTCGTCTAAAACGTATTTATCATGTCAGATCACAACGGAACTTGGTGGATTTGGAAAGTATTCTGGATCCTATTAGTAATAACAGGAGTTGAAGTTGCTCTAGGTATTGTAAAGCCGGAATTTATGCTGACTCAGCTGTTCGGTACTTCGGTATTGAACTATGTTTTCATTATTCTAACCTTAGTGAAAGCAGCCTATATCGTGCAAATTTTCATGCATGTTAAATTTGAAAAGAAAGGGTTGAAATATGCCCTTTACCTACCGACCTTGATTTTAATTCCATACTTGACATTTATCCTTCTTACTGAAGGTTCATACTTGTTCCAGTAATGGCAAATAACTCATTCTTTAATCGGGCAGTGCTAATAGCAGTATTAGTACTGCCCGCTTTGCTTTACCTATTCTTCGTTTACGGTCAAAACGAGGTGTTTTTTCAGACACTAAAATATGTAGGGCCTAAAACAGTAGAGGCGTCTGAAGAGGGTTTTGATACCGCCTATTATGAAGTTCCAGATTTCACTTTATTCGGTACAGATAGCGCTGAAGTCACGAACGAAACTATGGATTCTACCATTTATGTGTTGAGTTTCTTCTTTTCGACGTGTCCAACCATTTGTCCGGCAATGAACTTCCATTTAAACGACGTTGAGCGCCGATTCAAAGGGTATCCGGAATTTGAAATGGTTAGCATCTCTGTAGATCCAGAAAAGGACACGCCAGAAAAATTGGCGTTGTACCAAAAGGTGAATAACTACAATACCACAAAATGGCGTTTTCTTACAGGAGATAAAGCGCACATCTATGCGCTTGCGAAAGGGGTTTATCTAAATGCATTTGAGGATCAGACGGCCGAAGGAGGTTTCCTGCACAGCACGAGCGCAATTCTTATTGATTGGAACGGAAATATTCGGAGCCGAATTGACGATAACGGGAACATTGTGGGTTCGTATGATGTTCTAGATGTTACGCAGCTTAATGATTTAGAAGAAGATATTAAGGTGCTTATAGCGGAATACGAACGTGAAAAACACAATAAATTGGATGAGTAATCAAACTGACGATAAAAAAGTTCTCCGTATAATATACGCACTGAGCGTGTTCGTACCAGTGGCCGTAGCCTTTCTGATGGTATTGCCGGCGGAGTGGAAGCAAGGATTAGGTATTAGTGAGAATAGTGCCGTGAGCTCTTTTCCCTTTTTACATGCTGTATTGAACGGATCTACATTCGTTTGCCTAGTTGCAGCGGGTATCGCAATTAAGAATAAAAAGATTACGGTTCATAAGACCTTTATGCTCACAGCTTTTGTTTTAAGCAGTCTATTCTTGATTTCCTATATCATTTATCATTTGACCCACCCAAGCGCGAAATTTGGGGGAGAAGGTGCGGTTCGCTATGTATACTTTTTCATATTGCTCTCGCATATTCTATTGAGTGTTCCTGTGATCCCTTTAGCACTTCTAAGTATCTACCGTGGTTGGACCAACGATATTGAAAAGCACAAGCGCATTGTGAAATTTGCTTTTCCCATTTGGTTATACGTTGCTCTAACAGGTGTTATGGTCTATGTATTCATGCAACCGTATTACTGATGCGAAAACTAACCCTCTTAGGTATATTTTTGGCGAGCACTACTTTAGGTTTTGCACAGTGTTCTATGTGTAAAGCTGTAGCAGAAACTGCAGATGGCGGCGGCTTTGGTGCAGGCTTAAATTATGGAATTGTTTATCTAATGATCTTCCCTTATCTCATTATTGGAGGAATTGCCTACAAGATTTACAAGAATAAGAAAGCTTACAAATAATGTATCTTAGGGGTATCCTAACCCTAATGATATGCGTTTACAATTCTCTCATTTTTATCTAACTCTTGGGCTCCTATTAATGGTGCCGAAAACGAGTGTGGCTCAAGAAATTTGGTCTTTGGGTGCATGCATCGACTATGCGAAAGAACATAACCTAGACATACAAAAAGGTCGAAACGGCTTGTTGTTGGCTGAGGTAGATGAGCAACAGAGTGAATTAGCGTTTTTGCCGTCCTTGAACCTGAACGGCGGATATTATTGGAATTTTGGTTTAACCATTGATCCTATCTCGAATACAAGACAGCCAGGTTCGCGGCAGACTCTTGGGACAACGGCATCTAGTAATTGGGTACTCTTGAATGGTGGGAGAAACTTATACCAATTGCAGCAAGCGCGCATGAATTCAATGGCGTCATTGTATCAGTTACAGGAGCTTTCGAATAACGTATTTCTAAATATTGCGTCAGCGTATTTACAAATCTTAGTCAATGAGCAGTTGCTTGAGGTAGCAAAGGGCCAATTGGACGCATCTACACAAAGCTTGAAGCGTACGGAGATTCTGTTCGAAAATGGTGCGCTTTCGAAGGATAACTACTTGCAGAGTGTTGCGCAAGTCAGTAGTGATGAGGGTAATGTAACCAGCGCACAGAATTCTGTGGTATTAAGTAAACTGATGTTGTACCAGATGCTTCAGTTGGAGGTAGATTTTGAATCATTTGCAATAGTGAAGCCGGAGGTGAATTTAACAGCAAGTGCAATGAAAGGTTACCACAGTGATGGATTGGTTGAAGATGCCGTTGCGAAGCAGCCGGGGGTAAAATTGGCAGATGCGAATGTTGAGCGGGCAAAGTATGGGGTGAAATTGGCTCAAAGTGGTCGCTACCCGTCCTTATCTTTTTCAGCACAATTAAATTCTAACTACGTTCAAGGCCTGCCTTATTTCACAGAGTATATATCATTAACAACATATACTTTGATTGAGAATCCATTGACGGGAAGTATCGAACAGGTGCCTTCGACCATAAACGTCCCCAATACTGCGAGTCAAGAAACATATACCATTACGAATCAACTTCAAGACAACTGGAATCAATTCCTAGGAGTGGGCGTGCAAATTCCACTTTTCAATGCGGGTCAGACCCATTCTGCGGTACAACGGGCGAAAATCCAATTGGAAAATGCCGAGCTAGATGCTGTACAAACGGAAGTGAATGTGCGTCAAACTATGGAGCGTGCCTACCTCGATGCGAAAGGTGCACTAGCCTTGTATGAGGCCTCTCAGGCTGCGGCGGAAGCTTCCAAATTGGCCCTTGATAATGCGCAATTAAATTTCGATACTGGTGTCATCAGCGCCTTTGATCTCAGTTTGAGTAAGAATCAATACCTCGCTGCGAAGAGCCGTGAGATCCAATCAAAATTCGACTACCTCTTTAAGGTAAAGGTGCTCGAGTTCTACTTATTTAATCAAATCACCCTTTAACCAACATCGCATGAAATTGAATTTGAAAATTATTATACCCGTTGCGGTCATTGTTATTGCGGCTTTAGTGGTTGCTAAGAAGAAAGGTTGGATCGGCGAGGGTGCAGATACGGTTGCTGTTGAAACGGGATATGCGCACCGTCGTACGGTGGTAGAATCTGTTACTGCTAGTGGGAAAATTCAGCCGGAGGTTGAGGTGAAAATGAGTCCAGAGGTCAGTGGTGAGATTATCGAAGTAAATGTCGTAGATGGTCAGCAAGTTCTCGAAGGCGATATATTGGTAAAAATTAATCCTGACCTCTACGAAAGTGCCATTACGCGCGCGCGCGCCGCTGTGAATAGCTCTAAGGCCGTCTTAGCGCAAAGCAGCGTCGCACTAGATGAAGCAAAGAAGCTATGGGCAAGAAATAAGGTTTTATTTGAGAAAGGTGCTATATCGGAGCAAGAATACGATGCGGCGCAGCGCGCCATATCTGTTGCGGAATTGCAAGAAGAAAGTGCAAAATACCAGCTGCAAAGCGCAGAAGCCAACCTAGATGAAGCCTACAAAAATTTAAAACGCACAACCATTATCGCTCCTATAAACGGAACGGTCACGCAATTAGATGTTGAGTTGGGTGAGCGTGTGGTTGGAACGGCGACCATGACCGGTACAGAGATGTTGCGTATTGCGGATCTCAATACCATGGAAGTTTTGGTTGAGGTTAACGAAAACGATATTGTCAAGATTACAAAAGGAGATACCGCAATTATTGAGGTGGATGCTTTTTTGGGAAATTCATTCAGAGGTGTGGTGAGTGAGATTGCCAATAGTGCAAAATTGGCTTTAGGAGCGTCTCCGGATCAGGTAACGAATTTCGAAGTCAAAATACGCATGATTAATGGCAGTTTTGCTACGTTAGTGCCGGACTACGGTGAAAATCCATTTCGTCCAGGCATGACTGCGACCGTGGAAATCATCACAAATAAAATGCGCGATGCCTTGGTGGTACCTATTCAAGCGGTAACGGTGCGTTCGGATACTTCATCAAATGCGGTTTCATACGAACGAGTTTTGAGCGAGGATGTTGACGAAAGTTTCGAAGTGGTCTTTACCCCGGATGGTATGAAGGCGGGCTTGCTCGTGGTCGAATCGGGTATTCAAGATGACGAATTCATTATTGTAACGGGCGTTGAAGATAGCACGGAGGTCGTCACAGGTCCTTACAGCGCGGTAAGCCGAAATTTAAAGCGTGGTACGCGCATCACCACAGATAAAAAATAGGTGTGTTACTCTGCATAGAAACGTCGACCAAGAATTGTAGCATTTCCCTTTGGGACGGCCGGCATATGGTTGCTTCAAAATCGGAAAGGGGCGAACGCTTCATTCATGGAGAACGTTTGCATGTGTTGATCAAGGAGTTATTAAAAGAAAGCAGTGTCGATTTTGATATGCTCGATGGCGTTTGCGTGGGAAAAGGTCCAGGTTCCTACACGGGATTGCGTATTGGTGTAAGTACTGCGAAAGGTTTGTGTTATGCAGCAGGTAAGCCATTGTATAGTGTGCCGACGTTGGGTTGTTTTGATTTTTCTAGTTGTACGACGCCTTATGTGATCACGGTACTGGATGCTCGTAGGGATGAAGTCTATGCGCAAGTTTGGCGGTCAAGTGAATCGGGTGTATTGCCGGAAGGGTCCGTTGAAGCGGTGATTATATCAGACGAAAGTTGGAAAGCTTTGCAACGGGAATCGGTGACGGTTGTAGGTGAGGGCGCTATTAAAATTGGCCAATTCATGACTAAAGTCCCGGCAGATTGGCAACTACAGGCGAACTCTTATCCTGATGCCAAATATATGGGGCAGCACCTGACAAACCTCCCTAAAGCGGAGGATGTCGCTTATTTTGAGCCATATTACCTCAAAGATTTTGTTGCCGAAAAGTCGAAAAAGAAATTCTTTTAAGTACCTGTAAGCCCGTACGACGGGCAGCTTATGAGGTGGTCGTTTACCATTCCGGTCGCTTGCATGTGTGCATAGATGACTGTGGCTCCAACGAATTTGAACCCCAATTTTTTGAGATCCCGGGCGAGTTCTTCTGCCAATTCAGTTTTGGCCGGAACTTCACTTAGGCTTTTCCAAGAATTTATAATGGGTTTCCCTTGCACGTAGGACCAAAAAAAGTCAACCAGAGTGGTGCCGCGCGCATGCAGCTCTAATACACATTGGGCGTTCGAAATGGCGGCTCTAATTTTAGCTTCGTGACGTATAATGTCCGCGTTTTCAAGCGCTGCAGTGATTTCTGCTTCTGACATGCTTGCCACACGGACAATATCGAATTGATGAAAAACGGCTCGAAATGCCTCACGCTTCTTTAAAACGGTGATCCAGCTCAGACCAGCTTGGAAGGTTTCAAGCAATAAAAATTCAAACATTTTTCGCTCATCGTGAACCGGTTTCCCCCATTCGTTATCGTGGTAGGATTCGTATAATTCACTTCCCCGACACCAACCACAACGTGCTAAGACGGTTGCCATAGATTGAGTAATTGGTTTAATTCAGTGGTCGGCAATTGACAGGCGTTATTACTACACAGGTAATACGTGAGCGTAGTGCTGATTCTGCCCTTAAAATGCGCTAAATCAGACGGCTCTTCGCTCCAGAGTATTAGCGTTCCTGGCTGAAGGTATGTACGTTGCAAATCTTCCGCTGCAGCTTTTGCACCAGGTCCTGTAATCACCAATTCTTTGGAACCAAAAGCTTGTGTCAGTCCTTGTTCAAGCCAATTCGAAAAATTAGGACCGTACCTAAATACTTTAGTATGAATAGCGCTCAAAGCCCGTTGGGCTTGTGTTTTCCAATCGGTATGGTCGGCTAACAATCCTACGGAATAAAAGAAGTCGGCCCACATGGAATTTGCGCTTGGAATGACATTGTCCTCGATTTCCAATTGTTTTTGCCAATTTGAATCAAAAGCATTTGTATACAACCTGAAGGCACCTTCAAGTGGGAATAATTTTTCAATACTCGTCGCGGTTTGTTTGGCATATTCTAAATAGGCCTCATTTCCTGTTAGTAAGAAAACTTCAACCAAGGCTTTGCCCATGCTGCTGTAGTCGTCTAGGAAGCCATCGCCTTCCGCTGCACCGTGAAGATATTGGTGCGCGATTTTTCCGTTCGCACAAACGGTATGAAGCAGTATATCGAGTAAGGCCGTAGCCATTTTATCGTACCCGTTTTTCGGCAGAGCCCTATGTGCTTCTGCGAGCCCGACTACTAATAAGGCGTTCCAGCAAGTTAGGGCTTTAGGGTCCCGCATAGGTTTGGGACAAGATTCAATTCGATCTGCTGATGCACCGGCCAATACCTGTTGCCAATGCAGCAGGCTTTCATATGTAGCGGTTTCATCGATATCTAACCGCTCTGCCAATGCTTTTATGGGTTGGGTTCTATGCAATATGTATTTTCCTTCCCATGCGGAATGCTCACTGATATCAAAGTACCATTTGAACGCTTCGAAATGGGGCAGTGCTAAATCTTCTAATTCATCTATACGCCAAGTGTAGTAGCCGCCCTCCTCTCTTGGGTTTTCTGATGTTGCGCTGTCTGCATCCAATGCAGCGGCATACAAGCCACTATCCAGTTTCATTTCTCTCTGAAGCCAACTCACGGTCTGTGAGATGGTCTGCGCATAAAGGTCCTGATGGTCGTTACGGTACGCTTTCGCATAAAGCCCGATTAATTGCGCATTGTCGTAGAGCATCTTCTCAAAGTGCGGGACTTTCCAAAATCGATCGGTTGCATAGCGGGTAAATCCTCCGTGCACAAAGTCATAGATTCCCCCAAGTGCCATTTTGTTTAAGGTGTTATGTACAAACGACAAAGTTCTGTCGTTTTGTGACAATATGCCGTGTTGCAAAAGATAGCTGTAATTACTGGGCATTGGGAATTTGGGGGCATGCGTTAATCCGCCATTCACTTCATCCCATCCGCGCATCCACGGAATTAGAACATCTTCTAAATCCGACGCACCGAAAGAACCAGGCGTGCCGCTTGTGCTGACCAGTACCATATCGCTTAGGCCTTCACGCATTTGCTGGGCATAGTCTTGTATAGTCTGTGGCGTTTCTTTCCACATTTGTGAAATTTGAGATAGCGCAGCCATCCAATCAGCCTTTGAAAAATAGGTGCCGCCCCAAACCGGTGTCCCGTCTGGTAATGCGATACAATTCAGTGGCCAGCCGCCTTGACCTGTCATTAATTGTACTGCGCTCATGTAGCGGGCGTCTAGATCTGGTCGCTCTTCACGGTCAATTTTGATCGACGTAAAATGGGCATTCATTAGAGCCGCTACCTCTTCGTCTTCAAAACTTTCCTCTTCCATCACATGGCACCAGTGACAACTGGAATACCCTATGGAAAGAAGCAATAAACGCTCGTCTTTGACGGCTTGAGCCAACACGTCTGCCGACCAGAGCTGCCAATGTACCGGGTTATTGGCATGTTGCCTTAAATAAAGGCTTCCGCTCTGGTGCAGTTCGTTTTTCATTACTTCTGCTGGGCGTAGTTTTCGTAGAAATACGGGATGGTTTCAATGCCTTTAAAGTAGTTGAAAACGCCGTAGTGTTCGTTAGGACTATGGATAGCATCGCTATCTAATCCGAAGCCCATGAGAATACTTTTTGCACCTAATTGCTGTTCGAATAGAGCAACGATAGGAATGGAGCCGCCACTACGTACAGGCAAGGCCGCTTTGCCAAAAGTTTTTTCGTAGGCTTTGGACGCGGCTTGATAGGCCGGATTCGTTGTATGAGTTACATACGGCAGTCCTCCGTGATGTGGCTTGATCTTGACTTTTACTGAAGCAGGGGCAATGGCTGTGAAATGCTTGATAAACTTCTCGGTAATGGCTTCTGGATTTTGACCGGGGACCAAACGCATTGAAATTTTAGCATACGCCTTCGATGGAATGACGGTTTTTGCGCCTTCACCAATGTAGCCGCCCCACATTCCATTAACATCCAAGGTCGGTCGTATAGAAGTGCGTTCAGGCGTAGTATAGCCGTCTTCGCCCCAAACGTCACCAATGCCTATGCTTTCTTTGAACGCTACTTGACTAAAAGGAGCTTTAGCCATAATTGCTCGTTCTTCATTACTCACCACCTCTACACCGTCGTAGAATCCATCAACTGTAATTTGTCCATTATCATCGTGCAACGACGCCACCATTTTTGCAAGAATATTTAACGGATTGGCGACGGCACCGCCGTAGAGTCCAGAGTGCAAATCTCTGTTGGGGCCAGTAATTTCAACTTCTACATAACTCAACCCACGCAGACCGGTGGTAATAGAAGGAGTAGTGTTGCTTATCATTCCTGTGTCAGAAATAAGAATGGTATCACAAGCCAATTTTTCTTTATGCTGCGCCACGAAAGGTTCTAGGTTACTGCTTCCTACCTCTTCTTCGCCTTCAATCATGAATTTAATATTGCACGGAATCTCACCGTTGCTTTTCATGATTTCGAACGCCTTGAGGTGCATGAACATTTGACCTTTATCATCACACGCACCACGTGCAAAAATGGCACCGTCAGGGTGGATTTTTGTGGTTTTAATAACCGGTTCGAAAGGGTCATTGTCCCATAGGTCAATGGGATCCGCCGGTTGTACATCGTAATGGCCGTAAACCAGAACAGTCGGTAAATGAGGATCTACCAGACACTCACCATAAACAATAGGGTGCCCCGCTGTAGGAAAAATCTCAACAGCATCTAATCCCAAGGACTTCATATGCTCCGCGATGTGCGCTGCACATTTCGCAACGTCAGCATTGTAGGCGGGATCGGCAGAAATGGATGGAATACGTAAAAGGCCAAAGAGCTCCTCTAATAAGCGTTCTTTGTTTGCCTCGATAAAAAGTTTGGGGTCTGTCATGTGGAACCAATTTTAATAGTCTTCTCAAAGTTAACTGCTAACAATTGAAGTGCCGTACAACATTTAATTTTTCTATATTCGGGCATGCGCAAATGGCTCGTCATAATCGTTGTTTTGTTCGGCTCGTTTTTAACGGCTCAGCCCAGCATGACGGTCAATAGCACAGGCAACTACAAGAAGCCGTATTGGATGGCGGCGAATATTCTAGTAGATTCTGCGTTGTCCATTTACAATATGGGTCAAAACGCAATGCCCCTTACACAAGCAAACACCACTCAAATCGGCTATTTCGAGGCAAATGACACTACCTTCCCTGTACAGTCGGGAATTGTAATGGTTGCTGCACAGAACGCTTCGGATGTCATCTCTGCTACAAATGGAAGTGGGAATAATGTGACATTCACGGATGCTGAACTTTCTTCTGTTTTGACCCAATTAGGTTCTTCTGGCTACGCTATTAAAGACATGGTTCAAATTGAATTTAGTTTCATCGCTCAGTCGGACTCCATTATGTTTAATTATTGCTTCGGTTCCCACGAATACGATGGTTATACCTGTAGTAATTTCAATGATGTATTTGGTTTTTTCTTGGAAGGACCCTACATCAATGGCGTAAGTGCTCCCGTCAACGGTTCCGTGGTACGCAATATCGCTACCATTCCAGGAACCAATGTTCCGATTGCTGTTAACACTATTAATTCGGGTACGCCATCAGGCAGCTATCCCGCATCGAATTGTTCATCGGCCAATCCAAATTTCGTTGCCCATAGTGGGTATTATAATGCGTCAAACGGCTCCATAACCACGCTAGACGGTTATACGGATAAGTTTACAGCCAAGGCTGAGGTACAGTGCGGCGGCTGGTATACGATTCGATTAAAACTCGCCAATGTTTCTGATGCAGCGCTCTCGAGTGCGGTATTTTTGGAAAAGCAATCACTAAAAGGTCCTGAATTGACCATCATTGATTCCACCAATGTGGGCAATAGCTTCAATGATACGATGCTCGTCGAAGGCTGTAACAAGAATGAAATCATTTTTGCACGCAATGCAAACCTTAGTGTGAGTATGAAGATTCCTATTTACGTGGATACTGTTCTGAGTACCGCTGTTGAAGGTGTTGATTTTTCTGTTTTACCGGATACGCTGTACCTCGCGCCTTATCAAACCGCAGATACCTTAACGTTTTATGTTTACGATGACAATATTTCAGAGATAAACGAAAGCTTAACTATCGTGCAAGATTATATCTATACGGATTGTTACAACTATCCGGTGCGTAGGATGAGCTATCTCATTCGGGATAAAGATTCATTGGAAGGCACACTCACTTTAAATGCCGCTTCGGATACCGTTAATTGTCCTGGTGATAGTGTCGAGCTTTCAGTAGTAGCAACGGCCTTTGAAGGTTCGTTCGACGGCTTTTGGCTCGCAGACAGTACGTATGTTCCGTCGCGCTATTTCCAAGTGGACGGTGATACCACCTTTGAGTATCTTTTATTTGACGAATGTGGTGATACTGTGCTGTTTACGCAAGATGTTTTCTTGAAACCGTACGAGCCTATGACTTTTGAACGTGATACCATCCGTGTTTGTCCAGGGGATAGCGCTTATCTTGCGCCGGTTTATTTAGGGGGTGAAGACCCTTTAACGTTCTATTGGTTGGATAACCTAACACAGAACAATCCACGTATTATTTTGCCTTGGAACGACACGACCTTTCTGCCATTTAGTGTGTCGGACGGTTGTGATGTATTGCTTTTAGACAGTGCTTTGGCTATAAATATGCCTAAGCCTTCGGCCGGTTTCCA
>PZPA01000003.1 GCA_003045825.1 Bacteroidota bacterium | reverse complement strand
AGCAAGCAGGCGCGAGGTGCTTTTGTGCGCTGGTGTTTAGAAAACAATATTAAAGAAATGAGCTCGTTAACATCCTTCAGTGAAATGGGGTACAGAATGCACACGTTTGACGATAATAAATTGGTATTTTTGAGGGATTCACAATGATTATGAAGAAGATAAAATATAGCGCTCTGGTGGCGGCAATGGTCGGAATGACCTTTAGCGCTCAAGCGCAACGTACAACGGCTTTTTTAGAATTGGGCGGATATGCACTGACACAGAACTACCTCGGCGATGTTAATGGGGGAAGTTTAGGTGCGTTGACTCAAGAAGCGCGTTTTGGATTAGGGACTCAACTCAAATATAATTTCAACAGTTTGCTCAGCGTAGGTGCAGATGTAAACTATGGAAGTATCTATAGTCATGATAACCTTCACGGGAATGCAACTCGCGATTATCAGGTGGATACGGATCTTTTAAATGTTAATGTGTTTACGAATGTGCATTTTATTCCTTTCGGAAAATACAATCAACGCAATCACCACACACCATTCATTCATGTTGGGGTAGGTGCATTGACCTACCAGCCACATTTAAATACGAATGCGCAATACCCTGAGGAAATTGCCTTGTATCCAGGTACCGGTCATACCTACACGTATGCCGTTGGTTTTGGATGGAGAATTCGTAGGTCGCTGAAAAGTTTTTATAACCTAGGTATCTATTACAATGGATTTGGCGTTTCTAACGTGGAAGGTTTTAATTACACCCAAGAATATTTAGATGCGAATCCTGCAGAGCGCAATGCACTCGATGGAAGCATTACATTTAAATTCGGAATGAGTTTAGGTTTCTTCGAGCAATAGTTCGGCACAGCCTTTGAACCATATATAGGGCCCTCCAAAAGAGTGGCCCTTTTTTGACCTTAAGTGACAGCATGACGCAGAATTTGGGGCAAACCCTTAATTGATTTAGATGAATATGGACACTTTGTCACTTAGCGATATTATTAGCGAAAGCACGGAATTTATTCCATTAATGACTTCTGATGAAGAGGTTGAAATTAATGACGATCAAATTCCGGAATTGCTTCCCATTTTGCCCTTGCGAAACACAGTGATTTTTCCTGGTGTTGTTGCGCCTATAACGGCCGGTCGAGACAAGAGTCTTCGATTGATCAAGAGTATCAAGGAAGACCAGAAGTTTGTTGGGATGATTGCGCAACGTGATGGAGCCACTGAAGACCCTGGCCAGAACGAGGTGTTCCCGACGGGAACGCTTGCACAGATTGTGAAGAGCTTCAAAATGCCAGACGGCAATACTACCATCATTATTCAAGGAAAGAAACGTTTTAGAATTTTAGAATGGGTGGAAACCGAGCCGTTTAATATGGCGAAAGTTGAATTCCTTCCAGAATTTGTTCCTGGAGAGGACGATGCGGAATTTACCGTGCTCATGGATTCTATAAAGGATATCGCAGCCCGATTAATTCAAGAGAGTCCACACATCCCTAGTGAGGCGCAAGCAGCATTAGACAACATCAAGAGCAACACTTTTCTACTCAACTTTATTGCCTCGAACAGCAGTATGAAGCTGGAGAAAAAGCAAGAGGTTTTAGAATTAGACTCCCTAAAGGAACGTGCGGTTAAGGTGCTTGAAGGCTTGAATCTTGAGTTGAAAATGCTCGAGGTGAAAAATGAAATTCACGACAAAGTAAAACACGAATTTGATCAGCAGCAGCGCGAATACTTCTTGCACCAGCAGATGAAAACCATTCAGGAAGAATTGGGTGGCAATAGCAGCGAAGGGGATATAGAAGAAATGCGCCAAAGGTCAAAAGGTAAAACGTGGGACAGCAAAACCTCGGAGCACTTCGAAAAGGAACTGCGTAAGTTACAGCGGCTGAATCCGCAAATGCCGGAATTTGCTATTCAACGCAATTATTTAGAGTTCATGCTGGACTTGCCCTTTGAGAGCAAAGGTGATGCTAGTATCAATCTTAAAGCGGCCCAAAAGTCGTTGGACGCGGATCATTACGGTCTAGAAAAAGTCAAGGAGCGCATCTTGGAACATCTCGCCGTGCTCAAACTAAAAGGAGATATGAAGAGTCCTATTCTTTGTTTGGCGGGGCCTCCGGGAGTCGGAAAAACATCGTTGGGTAAATCTATTGCAGAAGCCTTAGGACGGCCTTACGTCCGTATGTCCTTAGGTGGGCTGCGTGATGAAGCAGAAATTCGCGGTCACCGTAAAACGTATATAGGCGCTATGCCTGGGCGCGTATTGCAGAACATGAAAAAAGCGGGCTCAAACGATCCTGTTTTCATACTCGATGAGATTGATAAACTTAGTTACGGCACGGGCGGCGATCCCTCTTCCTCAATGCTCGAGGTTTTGGATCCAGAGCAGAACAACAGTTTCTATGATAACTACCTAGAAATGGGCTACGACCTCAGTAAGGTCTTTTTTATTGCTACCGCTAACAACCTAGGAGCCATTCAGCCGGCCTTGCTGGACCGGATGGAGATTATTAATGTCTCGGGCTATACGACAGATGAAAAAGTAGAGATTGCAAAGCGTCATTTGGTACCTAAGCAGCTTGAAAATCATGGTCTCACTAAGGGCCAATTCAGTATTGGTAAGCCAGAATTAAAGGCTGTAGTAGAGGGATATACACGCGAGAGTGGGGTGCGTTCATTGGACAAAAAAGTAGCCAAACTTATTCGACACACGGCAAAAGATATTGCCATGGGCGATGCCGACGTGGTGAAAATAGAAAAAGAGGCCATAGGCACCATTCTTGGCCCCTCAAGAGAGCGTGATAGTTATGAAGGTAATGACCACGCGGGCGTGGTAACGGGCTTGGCGTGGACACCTGTAGGTGGAGACATTCTATTTATAGAAAGCTCTATTAGCCGTGGAAATGGGAAAGTGATCGTTACAGGAAATTTGGGGGATGTGATGAAAGAGAGTGCAACCATTGCATTAGCTTATTTAAAGAGTAATGCAGAGGAATTGGGAATCGATCCTAAATTGTTCACCTCATATGATATCAATATTCACGTACCACAAGGTGCCATACCAAAGGATGGTCCATCAGCAGGGATTACTTTACTCACGGCATTGACCAGCCTTTTTACACAAAAGCGGGTGGCAGCAAAACTTGCGATGACGGGTGAGATCACACTTCGCGGTAAGGTATTGCCAGTTGGAGGAATCAAAGAAAAAATTCTAGCGGCGAAACGCGCAAAGATCACTACGATCGTTTTATGCGATAAGAACCGTAAGGACATAGAGGAAATAGAAGACCATTATTTAAAAGGCATGACGTTCCATTACGTCGGGGAAATGCGAGAAGTCTTGGATTTAGCTATCTTAGATCAAAAGGTGAAAAACGCGAAGAAGCTCGTGCCTGTGGAAACTAAAAAATCTTGATAAGAGCCCTTGTCATAACCGTACTCTGGAGTTCGCTGGCCATCGCGCAGAGCGGAGGTACAGAAGTATTCTCTTTCCTTGACCGTAATGTTTTTGCGGGAAGTTCTGCTTTGGCGAATACCTCGTATATCAACCCAGGTCCTGTGGGCGCCTTCGCAGTTCAGAATCCGCTGCTTCTCAACGACAGTACCTTGTACCAAATGGAAATGAGTGCAGGATCCCTTGGAGACGGTATTCAATTAATTCAAGGCAGTTACGGTTTTAAAATTAAAGGACGTCCGGTAATTGCTGCGGCACAGACCATTCAGTATGGTGAGTTTACGGCTACAGATGTCTGGGGAAATAACTTAGGCATCTTTTATGCCGGGGATATCGCATTATCGCTTGGAACGGAATTGGCCCAATGGCGTAACTGGCACTTTGGGATGACCGGGAAATTAGTGAATGGAACCTACGAAAGCTACCAAAGTTGGGCGATCGCAATGGATTTTCAGGCCATGACCCGGTTAAAGAATGGGTTAGATGTCGCCGTGCTTGTAAAGAATACAGGCAGGCAACTGACCACTTTTGCCGGAACACGTGAAGCACTACCCCTTAACCTTTTGGTGGCGTTTGGTCAAAAATTAGAGCACGCACCTTTTCGCTGGGCTTTGGTGTTTGACCAGCTGAACCGACCAAATTTGGGATACGACGATCCCAATCTTGTGACCGTTGATCCCGTTACAGGGGAAGCGACACAAGTGGCACAATCGTTACTAAATCTGGGTTTACGCCACCTAAATGGGTCTTTAGAATTCCTGCCCACCCAGCGCTTGCATCTTATGGCGGGTTATAGTTTCAGGCGTCAGTTTGAAATGGCGTTATCTGACCGTAGGACAAGCGGCGGTTTTACGCTTGGTGCTTCGGTATATTTCTCAAAGTTCCAATTGCACTTTGCGAATGAATTGCGGAGCGTAGCTGGGCGCATGAATACCCTATCTTTGAACCTGAATTTATAAGCATTCTTCATGACGAAGCCGCTCACTATTGCTATTGATGGACACAGCTCGACCGGAAAAAGTACACTGGCCAAAGCACTTGCGAAATCCATGAACTACGTTTACGTAGATTCAGGAGCGATGTATCGTGCGGTGGCACTTTATGCGTTGCGTAAGGGGTGGGTGAGTAAAGAAAACGGCTGCGATTCTAAAGCAATAGAAGGCGCGTTGGATGATGTTCATATTTCATTTGAACTGGATACCTCGGGTACGAATGCGACCTTTCTAAATGGCCATCGTGTTGAAGAGGAAATTCGTGAGATGGCGGTAAGTCATGTCGTTTCCCATGTTGCGAAACTATCCGAAGTTCGTAGACATTTAGTGGCGCTGCAGCAAGCAATGGGTCGCAACGGGGGTGTGGTGATGGACGGCCGCGATATAGGAACGGTAGTTTTTCCAAACGCAGAGCTGAAAATCTTTATGACGGCTTCGGACGATGTACGCGCTGCACGACGAAAGGCGGAATTGGATCACAATGGACAAGTGGTCTCTTTTACAGAGGTGCTAGAAAACCTTAAGTCGCGTGACAAGGCAGATATGGAACGTTCAGATTCGCCATTATTTGCGGCGGCGGATGCACGGACATTGGACAATAGCGATATGAGCCGCGATGACCAATTCGAATTGGTCCTGGGTTGGGCTAAAAATCTACTCGTTTAGGCGCTGCGCTGCATTAAGGGCGTTTTGCCAATTCGGTAATGCCGCCCTTGACAACTTCACCTTCTTTCACCAGGATTTCACTATCTAAAGGCAGGAACAAGTCTACTCGTGAGCCAAATTTAATAAAGCCGTACTCTGAACCTTGAAGCGCTAGATCACCCGGTTTTGAATACATTACAATACGACGTGCAACAGCTCCAGCGATTTGGCGGAATAGGATTTTACCCCAACGGTCATTGTCAATGGTAACCGTCGTGCGTTCGTTCAACGTCGAGCTTTTCGGGTGCCAGGCAACTAAAAACTTACCTTCATGGTGGATCGCTTCAGCTACCTTGCCACCCAATGGATAGCGGTTGACGTGTACATTGAATGGCGACATAAAGATGGACACTTGAATGCGTTTATCTTTTAATATTTCGTCTTCAAAGACCTCTTCGATGGTCACTACTTTACCGTCAGCCGGACAAATGATGGCATCTGGATTCAAGGTAACCGTACGTTTCGGATTGCGGAAAAATTGAAGAACAATCGCATAAAGTACTACACTGAGCGCGAGTGTTGCGATTTGTAGCCATTGCAGATCGATCAAATATTGAACGAGTGCATTAATGATGAATAGTGCGATGAATGAAACGGTGAGCGTTCCTTTTCCTTCTTTGTGGATGGTCATATCAAATAGCTATAAATGAGTACTGAGAGTGGAGCAGCAGTTAGAAAACTATCTAGTCGGTCTAGCGCGCCTCCGTGTCCGGGTAAAAATACGCCTGAATCTTTGACATCCGCTTCGCGTTTCAATGCAGAGGCAATTAAATCTCCGAATGGCGCTGCAATACTGGTGGCAAGTGCCATGGCTAATGCAACCGTATCAGGCACTACTTCCCAATAATGGTTCAAAATGCCACAAGTAAGTAAGGTTCCTACAATGCCGCCTACAAAGCCTTCAATCGTTTTCTTGGGCGATAATTTGGGTGCAAATGGACGCTTACCAAAACTTCTACCGGCCAAATAAGCGAATGTATCTGAAGCCCAGATCATCACGAAAATAAATAAGATAAGTTCTGGGAATTTCCAACTCTGCTGTATGACGAGCGTCATGGGTAACCAGATGTACGCTACGAGAAACAGCGTTTTGCGCATTTCAGATGCAGGTTCCGCTGCGCGCAATGCGCCAAAGGCGAGCAGAATACTGAGGCCTACGGAAGTCAAGACCAGTTCTTGGGCAGTTCCAAAGTCTACCTTAGCTAAAAACAGCATGCACAGAACGGCGAGAAGTCTGATAGGCTTAGGGTCGATCCTCAAAAGTTTCGCTCCTTCATTGAGCAGTAAGATGGTGAATACCATGAGTAGCACAGTACCAAAAGGGGTGAAGCCCAAGAGTCCGATAAGAACGGCAGCATACAAGGCTCCAAAGAGCGCACGTTTTCCCATTAGGCTTCGTCTTCAATTAGGATAAGAAAGACCGTTCTTCCTTTGTTTGGATCTGCAGAAGCCAATTCCACCGCTTGGTCGTTCGGCGCGCGAATGACCGCAATATTTGAAGGCCTGTTTTCACGGTATTTTTGATTGATCGCGGTGAGCCCATCTCGAAGGTTGGGAACAATCTGCGAAGTATGTGCAATGAGTACGTGGTGCTTTGGAAGATCCCCTAATTTCCTGCCACCGGTGTGGTGTGAATGGATCATAATACCACCATTGAAGGCAATAAGGGCCTCACATGTACTAAGTACAGTTGGAAATTGCCCATCGTTTTCAAAAGTGGTGTCCAATTTTGTGTGGTTGCTCCAATCCGCTATTGCCGGACTTGAAATGTATACCCCGTTCCATTGGTGGTCAGCTGCGTATTGTTCCAAGGCATGAACGGCCTCTTGAAGGTTTGTACAATACATGAAGTTGCCACCTCCTTCGGTAAAAGTCTGAACGAACTTAACATCTAGAGGCTCCTCCTTCTTTGGAGCGAATTTTCCGGCACCACTTTCTTCGGTCTTCTCACTTTTCCCGAGTAGACTAGATTTAAGCTTTGAAAGAAATCCAGAGGATTTTGCCATGGCGCGAGTCACGTTTTATCAAAAATAATACGTGTGAACCAAATACCACTGCCCGCGGCCCGTAGCTATTAACAAAAAACCGCGGCCCATCGGGCCGCGGTTGTACGGTGCTACTTTGCGCTAAAGGCTTATTCTTCCTTCGATGTAGCGATATCGCTCGAGGTATCCGCTTCTACCGAGGGCGTAACTTTGTTAGTATCCTCAATGGATTCTTCAACTGTCGCTTCAATGGAAGCCGGTTCTTCCGCATTTACGGCGGTACCTGTCTCAGTTGAAGCAGCAACTTCCTCTACTTTTTCCTCTTCTTTATCCCAAGGGCGTTTGCCGAAGATCTCCTCTACGTTTTCTTTGAAAATCACTTCTTTTTCGAGCAGTAAGTTGGCCAACTGGTCCAATTTTTCCCGATTGTTTTCCAACATCTCAATGGCGCGCTCGTACTGCTTTTCAATGATCTTGCTTATCTCTTGATCGATTGTTTCAGCAGTGTGTTCTGAATACGGTTTATCCATGGCGTATTCGTTCTGCCCCTGGCTATCATAGTAGGTGACATTACCCAACACATCGTTCAATCCATAGACCGTTACCATCGCACGTGCTTGCTTGGTAACCTTTTCAAGGTCACTGAGTGCACCCGTAGAGATTTTATCGAAGATTACCTTCTCAGCAGCGCGACCACCCATGGTGGCACACATTTCGTCCAACATTTGATCGGCCGTGGTGATTTGGCGTTCTTCAGGAAGGTACCATGCGGCACCTAGAGAACGTCCACGCGGCACAATGGTAACTTTTACCAAAGGTGCAGCATGCTCGAGCAACCAAGAAGTGGCAGCATGACCGGCTTCGTGGTAGGCAATAACTTTTTTCTCTGATTCGGTGATGATCTTGGTTTTCTTTTCTAGTCCACCAACGATGCGGTCCACTGCGTCTAAGAAGTCCTGTTTTCCTACCTCTTTTTTCTCTTTACGTGCTGCGATGAGTGCCGCTTCATTACAAACGTTCGCTATATCAGCTCCGGAGAACCCTGGGGTTTGTTTACTTAGTAAACCAACATCAACACTATCGTCGGTTTTGATTCCTTTGAGATGGACCTCGAAAATAGCTTCACGCTCCGTCAATTCAGGAAGGTCAACATAGATGATGCGGTCAAAACGCCCGGCGCGCATTAATGCCCGGTCTAGGATGTCAGCGCGGTTGGTTGCGGCCATAACGATCACATGTTCGTTTGTGCCAAAGCCGTCCATTTCAGTAAGCAATTGGTTCAATGTGTTTTCACGTTCGTCATTACCTCCTGAGAAATTATTCTTCCCACGGGCACGACCAATGGCATCAATTTCATCGATGAAGATGATACAAGGTGATTTTTCTTTGGCTTGCTTGAACAAATCACGAACACGCGAAGCTCCTACACCAACAAACATCTCGACAAAATCAGAACCCGATAGCGAGAAGAAGGGCACCTTAGCTTCCCCAGCAACAGCTTTTGCAAGCAAGGTTTTACCGGTTCCTGGAGGGCCTGAAAGCATCACTCCTTTGGGTATACGACCACCTAGGTCTGTATATTTCTTTGGGTTTTTGAGGAAGTCCACTACTTCCAACACTTCTTCTTTTGCACCGGTCATTCCAGCGACCTCTGCAAATGTGGTCTTTACCTCAGTATCCTTATCGTAAACTTTCGCACGCGATTTACCAATATTGAAAATTTGAGAACCGCCACCGGCACCGCCGGCACCACCGCCAGACATTCTGCGCATTAAGAACATCCATACTGCCACCATCAGTACCAATGGAAGAACCCACGAAACGATGTCTCCTAGGAAATTGTCCTGTGTTTGGTAGTTTACGGGAATACGGTCGTTGATGTCCCTTGCCTCGTAATAGTCTTTGAGCCTGTCTTCGAAAGTGGTTGAAGGCATTTCAAACACATAATGTGGCCCGGGGTTAACTGCATCGCTGAAGTTGGTCTTGCTGACCTCATCGTATCGTTCGCTTTCGCGCAGGCTTTCTTCCTTGATGAAGACTTGCACCTTTCGATCGTTCAATATATTCACGTGATCTACATCCTCCAGCTCTAGGGCTTGTTCAAACTCCTGGTACGTGGAATTCTTGGTGCTAAAACTCATAGCAGTGAAGATCTGCATGCCTATGAAGAGTGCAAATACGATGATATAAATCCAATAAAAATTGAATTTGTTACCACCCTTTTTGGGGGTTCCGGGCTTTTTGTCATCGCCTTTCGTGCCCCTATTTTTCGCAAACTGTTTTTTCAGTTTGTCTATTTGATTCTGGTTGGGATTATCTGCCATAAGGCCTAATCGTTTTCTATAGTTGTTACTTCCGCATCACCCCAAAGGCTTTCTAAATCGTAAAATTCGCGGATACCTGTCTGGAAAATATGCACCACTACGGTGACGTAATCCATGAGTACCCATTCTGAATTTTCACGTCCTTCAATGTGCCACGGTCTATCACCAACGTTTTCGCGCACCACTTTGTGCACGCTATCGGCTAAAGAATTTACTTGCGTGTTCGAATTTCCTTCTGCGATGATGAAAAAATCGGTGACTGCATTTTCTATTTCTCGTAGGTCTAAAACAGTAATGTTCTGTCCTTTGATTTCCTGTAGTCCTTCTACGACAAATTTCTTGACGAGCTCAGACGAAGCTTCGGGTTTTGTATGCATTAAAATGTATTGTGTATTTGTCCTTAAATTACCAAAACATATGCCATCTTGGGCTTTGGATCAATAATGGGGCACAATGTCGGAAATTCTTCCCTTTTATCAGTTAAAAATAGTAGATAGTACGCAGCTTGAATTGAAGCGAATGCTGCGGCAGCAGGGGGAATTGGATTCTTTCACTACGCTACTAGCTGAGCATCAAACTGCGGGTCGCGGTCGTGGGGTGTCAAAGTGGCACGATTCACCGGGTAGTAGTCTGTTATTGTCCATATATGTCAATTGGCCCGTTTCATTGAAGGAAAGTTTCGAGGTGAACCAGCGCGTATGCGTTGCACTCAAGCCTATTTTCCCGGATTCCGTGTTGTTTAAGTGGCCCAACGATTTAATGGTGGGTACTAAAAAATTGGGCGGTATGCTGATCGAAAATCACTGGTCAGGGGGTGGAATCAAAAGCAGTAGTATTGGGATTGGCATCAACTTGAACCCAACGAACGACGCACTTACGCGGGCGGCATTTTTGAATGAATGCACGAGCAATAAGGAGACACCACTTTCTTTAGCCAAGCGTATTCAAAGGCAATTTTCAGAAGCGCTCACTAGCCCATACACAACAAGTCAATTGGTCCGCGCGTACCATGATATACTTTGGGGCCAACTGGAACCGCAGTCTTACCTTATTAATGGAAAAGAAGTAATGGCAACAGTAGAAGGCGTGACTAAAAACGGTCGTTTAGCCCTGCGTTTTGAGAACAACGTCGTGGACACGTTTGATATCGATCAAATAAAGTGGGTAGATCCTAATTAAGGACTACTTGCCCCACACTTCAGGTTGTTCTCTCCATTCTTTGAGAAGCGCAATCTGGTCCTCTAAAATCGCTCCTTGAAGGGCCGCTTGTTCAAGAAGATGGTGGTAATCACTCAAGGTGTTGAGTCGAACGCCGGCTTTTTCAAAATTGGTTCGAGACAGTTCAAAGTCATAGGTGAAAATAGCCAACATGCCCATCACACGGACGCCGGCCTCTTTCAAGGCATCTACGGCCTTCAATGACGAACCGCCGGTGGAGATCAAATCTTCAATGACAATAACTGAGGCGCCGCTTTCTAAATACCCTTCAACCACGTTTTGACGTCCGTGGCCTTTTGCTTTATCACGCACATAAACAAACGGTACGCCAAGGTATTCGGCAACAAGAACGCCAATAGCGATAGCACCTGTAGCAACTCCTGCGATGTAATCTGGTTTGCCATAAATTTCTTCAATCTGCTTTGCAAATTCTATTTTCAAGAAATTTCTGATTGTTGGAAAGCTCAGTGTGAGCCTGTTATCACAATAAATAGGACTTTTCCACCCACTAGCCCACGTAAATGGATTTTCCGGTTGTAATTTGATTGCCTTAATTTGCAATAAGCTCTCCGCAGTTTGAAGCGCAACTTGTTTGTTTTGTATCATGCTCCAAAATTACACCAAAGTTTTTATTCATAAGGCCATTTTGGTCGTGGTGCCTGGTGCTTTTGCACCCGAGTTTATCAACAATTTGTCCACTGCGAGGAAAGTGCAAAAATGGCTCAAAGGTTGTTATAAAGATCCTGTTAAACAGGTAGTTGAAATAGGTGTTGACCACGATTTCTGGGCATTATTCTTAACCTTGCACCACCATATTATTGCAGGAGGCGGTTGGGTTAGAAATAACGATGGGCAGTTATTGGTCATTGAGCGCAATGGGAAATTGGACCTTCCAAAAGGTAAATTAGAATTGAGAGAAACCATTGCTGTCTGCGCTGTTCGAGAGGTCGAGGAGGAGTGTCGTGTCAAGCGTTGCGAAATTACTGGGCCGGCGGTGAAGACCTACCATTGCTATATTCACAAGGGGGAGTTTGCTTTAAAAACTACGTATTGGTACCCTATGAAAACGGACTATTCGAAAAAGCTTAAACCACAAACCGCAGAAGGAATCAGTGCGGTATATTGGGCGACACCATCCGTAATTAAGCAGCGTCTAATGGAGATTCCATCCTACAACAGCTTGGAAGAAGTGTTTCTTGATTTTATTGCAGAGCAGGCCTAAGGTTTTACGGCATCAGGAACGAACTTCGTAAAATCTCCACCGTAGTTAAAGACTTCCCGTACAATGCTCGAACTGATGTAGGCAAAACGTGCACTAGTCAAAAGGAATACTGTTTCTAATTCAGGCGTCATTTCACGATTCGCTTGTGCGATGGCTTTTTCAAACTCAAAATCCGCCGGATTCCGTAAGCCGCGTAGCAAGAAGTTGACCCCTTCTTGTAGGGCAAAATCTACCGTTAAACCATCGTAAGTAACCACTTTAACTTTGTCTTCGTCCGCGAAAGTTTCGGTAATCCAAGCTATTCGCTGTTCCAGTGAGAAGAGGTAGTTTTTAGCGCTATTGGTTCCGACAGCTATTCTAATTTCATCAAACAATGGGAGCGCACGTGTAATGATATCAACGTGTCCTAGCGTGATGGGGTCAAAGGATCCCGGAAAAAGTGCGATTCGTGCCATGTTTCGAAGTTAGCTATTCTTTTCGGTATGTGCAGCCATGTGCTCTTCGGCGAGTGTGCTCAAGACCGTTGCTAAGGACCAATTTCGCGAGGCCACCTGTTGCGGTATGATACTCGCAGCGCTCAGTCCGGGGATACTGTTGACTTCAATAAGCACGGGTTGGTCGCTTTCATTAATGATGTAGTCGATTCGAACGATGCCTTTAAGATTTAGGTGGTCGTATACGGTTTGGGAGATCGTTTCAATCTGTGTATGAAGACCTTCGCTAATTCTTGCAGGTGTGATTTCCTGTGATTTGCCTTTATACTTCGCCTCGAAATCAAAAAAAGCACCTTCAGTAGGGACAATTTCAGTTATTCCGATGGCCCTACTTTGGTCCGATTCAGTTTTTTTTGAATCAAAATTGAACGATGATCGCAAAACACCGCAACCGACTTCCTTGCCCGTTACTCCTTCTTCCACTAAGACTTGCCTTCCTTCCGTAAAAGCATATTGAAATGCTGCTTCTAATTGGGTGGGTTCTTCTACGCGCGAAACGCCATAACTTGATCCGGCACAATTGGGCTTAACGAATACTGGAAATTGCCAATGTTTAAATGCAGCTGCCCCCGGGAATTCGTTGAACAGTTCTCCTTTAGGTACTTGAATCCCCGCATCTCTTAATACGGCGTTGCATTGTGCTTTATTGAAAGTTAAAGCACTCTGGAAGGTAGCGCATGTACTGTGTGGTATATTCAACACTTCTAACACGCCAGAAATGTGGCCGTCTTCTCCGGGAGATCCGTGAATACTATTAAAGACATAATCGGCCCCTAGATCTTCAATGCGCACGTCCTTGCCATCCAGCGAATAACCGGAACGCTCCACTTTAACGAACAATGTTCGGTATCCTGCTGCTTCAAACGCAGCGAATGCAGTCTGGCCAGAAGCAAGACTTATTTCGTGCTCGGAAGAGTATCCTCCTGCGAGAACGACTACGGTTTTAACGCCATTTTCCATAGTTGTAAATGTAATGCAACTCTGCTTTCGATAGAGGGACGATAAAAAGTATCTTTACCCCATGAAGCAGTGGATACTTTTTCT
Source organism: Bacteroidota bacterium (assembly GCA_003045825.1). GTDB lineage: Bacteria > Bacteroidota > Bacteroidia > Flavobacteriales > Schleiferiaceae > UBA10364. The sequence continues at coordinate 38,066 of PZPA01000003.1, read as the reverse complement.
TTTTAGCAAGACCTTTTTAAGAACAGCGCTCTTCTCTGTTTTGGGCGTATTGTTGGTCGTTGCAGGTACATTGTGGTGGATGCACAGTACTACGCAACATGGAAAAACAGTGGCTGTACCGGATATTCGGTTGCTCCCCTTAATAGAAGCGACAGAAGCGCTTGAGGCGGCGGGATTGACCTATGAAGTCATAGATTCAACCCATTATGTTCCCGGTGTAAAGGAGGGAGCCGTCGTAGAAGTGTTTCCCGAAGCGTATGCAGAAGTAAAGTTGGGACGCACACTATTTATAAGCACAAATCCGTCTGCATTACCTAAATATCCACTACCTAATTACAAGGACCAGCTTGTCAGTTATGTACTTAGTAAGTTCCAAGACAAAGGCTTTTTTGTAGATAGCCTCATTCTTATTCCTGACCTTAGTCATGACTTGGTATTAAAGGTGGTTGATGAGGATGGTGCAATGGCTCAGGAGCAAGCGCTCTTCCAAACAGGTAGTCATTTTACCCTTTATGTTAGTGGGGGCGAAAGCGATCGGAACGCCTTTTTACCTGATTTAATCGGATTGACCTTTGCACAAGCGCAGCAGACGCTTATGACCTACAGCTTGAATTTAGGGGCAACTATTATTGAAGAGGAAATAAACGATACGGCTGGTGCGTTTGTATTGCGGCAGTTTCCAGAATTTAAAATGGATGCTGAGGTGCCCGTAGGCAGCTCCGTTGATCTTTGGCTGACCGCAGATAGTAGTGCGGCCTATGTGCCCGAGGCATTGCCTGTAAATTCGTTACCCCAATAGTTATGCGATTTCATATCCTGGTTTTTTTAGGTGCACTAACAGTGGCGCAAGCGCAAGTGATTGAGCAAACGCAGCCGTTAAGCGGAGGATCGCCTGGACATTTTAGCACGGAAACATCAGATACCTTGAATACCCCTTTTGTGGACGATTTTTCCTACCGCATTGACAAACCTTCACCAGGCTTGTGGAGTGATCAGGACGTTTGGGTCAACGACGCCATGCCCTTATATCAAAATTCTATAGGTGTTGCCACTTTTGACGGCTGTAATGGATACGGTAAGCCTTATCAGCCGGGCAATACAGCAACGAATGGAATTTCGGACCAATTAACCTCGCAGTATATTAACCTCCAAGGTGCTTCCGATGTCTGGCTTTCGTTTCAATACCAGCGGGCAGGCAGGGGAGAAGTACCCTCATTAAGCGATAGTCTTGTCGTATCGTTTTATTCGCCTGCAGATTCGACTTGGACGCAGGTTTGGGGTGAAAAGGGAACAGGAAATCCCGATGCCTTTAAAACAGCCATGATTCCGGTTTTGGGCAGCCAGTTTTTAAAGAAAGGTTTCAGATTTCGATTGTCAACTTATGGCGCACGCGGTGGTGCATATGATGTTTGGAATGTAGATTATGTGCAGCTGGATAAAGACCGAAATTCAGGTGATTCAATCGTTACGGAGCCTGCTTTTGCTCGTCCGCACCCATTAATTATTGGAAATGGACCCTACACTTCTTGGCCGTGGTGGCTTAGTATGAGCAATACTATTGCGAACCGCCCCAACAACCTCACCTTTACCTACCGTAGGTTAGGTACTGTTCCTTCTGGAGGTTGGAGCTTAAATCTTGGCCAGTACCGGTGGGAAGAAAACGGCATATTGATTCAACAACAAACCGCAGTACCTGTAATTACAACTACACAGCACGATCAGGATTTGACTTTTGACGTAGGTGTCCCAGCGGCAGCATTAGGTACGCTGAATGGCGCAACAACGGTGACAACGAAAGTATGGTTCGACGGTTCTGCAGCGGGTACCAGGCAAAACGATACGGTATATGGTGCCTTACATTTGGACAATTACCTTGCCCTTGACGACGGCACTGCGGAGCGAGCCTACGGTATTGAAAATGTCACAGGATCTAGGGTAGCACAAAAGTTCAATACTGGGGGCCTAGGCTCGAGCGATTCGTTGAAAGGGGTTTCCATGAATTTCGCTTGGTACGATGATTCAGTTTATACGTTCAGATTGGCCGTTTGGGCCCCTGCTGATTCGGGCTCTGCGCCCGGCGCACTTTTGTATTTAACAGATTCTGTATATCAACATTCGACGCATTGGGACCGTAATGACTTCTTTCATTTTGAACTGGACTCTGCCGTTGATATTAGCGCATATTCTTCCGTTTGGATTGGATATGTGGATGTCTCCTCTCAAACAACGATGTATTTGGGGCTTGACCAAGAACGTACATTGCCCAATGCCATGCCGCGTTATTACGGTGATGGATTTAATTGGTATCCGTCTTTGGAGCCCGGGGCATTGCTGCTTCGGCCATTTTTCCGCTATACACCAGCAACTATGACGGTTACAGCGCCCAAAGTCAATACCTTCGACATTTATCCCAATCCATCGAGCAGTAGTGTAACCATTGCCGCTAACCGTGCGGGCTACTTTGAAGTGGCGGTGCAGGGCCTCAATGGGCAGGAGATGATGACGGCGGCCGGCGAAGAAAAAATAGAATTGGACATTACCTCATTGCCGAAAGGAATGTACCTCATACGCACCCTTCTTGAGGGTTCCGTAACTCATACTAAATGGATCAAACTTTAATGGACGAGCAGCACGATAGTACCTCCAACGATGAACTGTACGTCCATCACAGTTTTACGGCAGATAAAGGTCAAAACCCACTGCGCGTTGATAAATTTCTTTTCAATTTTCTAGAGGATACTTCCCGCAGTCGCATTCAGAAAGCTGCCGATGCAGGTTCCATTCATGTGAATGGTTTGCCGGTGAAAAGCAATTATAAGGTGAAGGCAGGAGATACTGTAGAATTGGTATTGGCAGATCCGCCGCGCGATTCTGAGATTGTTCCAGAAAATATTCCTTTAGATCTATTGTACCGCGATGAACATGTCATTGTCGTGAATAAAGAGGCGGGCTTAGTTTGCCACCCCGGTCATGGGAATTATACAGGTACTCTGGTCCATGCACTGGCGTATTTGGCTGAAAACTTGCCGGTCGGTTCAAGCGGCGAGGAACGCCCTGGGTTGGTACACAGGTTAGATAAGAACACGACGGGGGTGATGGTAGTAGCTGCTTCAGAATTGGCAATGAGCCATCTTGCGAAGCAATTCTATGACCGAACAACCCAACGCGAATACATTGCGATCGTATGGGGCAATGTGAAGGAAGACGAAGGAACCATCACTGGTCATATTGGTAGAAGTCTATCCGACCGATTACAAATGGCGGTTTTCGAGGACGGCAGCGAAGGAAAACATGCCGTGACACATTATAAAGTGCTCCAGCGCTTTGGGTATGTAACCGTGGTCAGTTGTAAATTGGAGACAGGGCGCACGCATCAAATTCGCGTGCACATGAAATATTTAGGTCACCCCTTGTTCAATGACGAGCGCTATGGTGGAGATAAAATATTGAAAGGAACGACGTTTACGAAATACAAGCAATTCATTATAAATTGTTTCAAAGCTTGTCCCCGTCACGCCCTGCATGCAAAGAGTTTAGGCTTTACGCATCCAAAAACGGGCGAACAACACCGCTACGAAAGTGTTTTACCAGAGGATATGCAAGAAGTGATTCGTAAATTCGATTCGTACACTAGTGCCGTTGAACCGCATAAGGATGAAGAAGAGTAGCTTAATCTTAATACCATTAGTACTGCTGTTCATAGCCGCGAGCTGTGGGCCTGATGAGCCTTTGCACAACCCTACACCACTCGCCTTAGCGTATCCTTCTCATTTCCCAACTCCCGATTTACCTGCTGATAATCCACTTACGGTGGAGGGCGCAAAGCTGGGACGTCATTTATTCTTCGACCCTCGTCTTTCTGGTGATAACACGCAAAGTTGTAATTCGTGTCACAGTCAAGAGCATGGATTTGCGGAGCCTTTTCAATTTTCAACAGGGATAGACGGAAGTACAGGTACAGTCAATGCTATGACACTAACAAACATGGCTTGGCAAGATTTCTTCTTTTGGGACGGGCGTGAAAACAGCCTTGAAGATCAAGTTCAAGATCCAATAGTAAATCCCATTGAAATGCACGCGCAATGGCCAGATGTCATTGCAAAATTGGCGCAGGATCCTACCTATGTTGAGCTGTTTGATGACGCTTTTGGTACGGACGACCCTATAACAAGACAAAATACGGCGAAAGCATTGGCTCAGTTTGTTCGCACCTTGGTCACTGGTGGCAGCAAGTTGGATCAGTATGTGCAGGGAGATTACACATTTACACCTTCTGAACAATTGGGTTTTGATATTTTCAATAACGAACAAGGCGATTGTTTCCACTGTCACGGTTTAGCAACCACAGGATACCAATTAGGCGCACACGGATTGCTGCAATTCACGAATAATGGATTAGATAGTGTTTATGCTGTTGGCGCAGGACGCGAGTTCGTTACTGGAGATCCATCCGACCGCGGTAAATTCAAGGTACCGTCCCTGCGGAATGTCGAATACAGTTACCCCTACATGCACGACGGTCGTTTTCAAACGCTGGCTGAAGTCTTGGATTTTTACAATATGGGTGGTCATCCATCGCCTACGTTAGATCCTAATATGAAGGCTGCGGGCGTGGGACGGAATTGGTCCGTGGCGCAAAAACAGGGTTTGTTGGACTTTTTAAAGACGTTTTCGGATGCCACCTTCTTGACGGATACGTCATTCACTGATCCTTGGTAGCATGAAATTACTCTATAGCGGTACAGCCTTTATAGAACCCATGTTTCCCAATATGCCTCATAATGTATTGAGCGTTTCAACTGCTATTATCGCCGATTTTCCCCGAAAACACCGCACTCGCATCGTCCTTAAAATTAATGGAGAAGGTCACATTCAATGTGGTCTAAATACCCACATACCAGGCATGCGTTGCATGATGATCAGCAAAAAGCACATGACATCTTTGGGGTTGATGACTGGTGAAAAGGTGTTCTTCGAGATCTTTGAAGATCCCAATCCCTTGGGTGTGGAAGTTCCTGAAGTATTGAAAGCGCTTCGCGCGCAAGATGAAGTCGTAGAACGCATATGGAATAAGCTATCCGACGGTCGCAAGCGAACCATCTGTCATTCGACCATGCGCATTAAAAATATAGACCTTCAGGTAGAGCGCGCTTTGGAATTCTTTGAAGCGGAGCGAGCGAAATTGGTTCAAAAAGGGAAGTGGTAGATTTTGGCACGCCTTTTGGATTCATCATTGCAAGGACTTCGTACCTTAACCTACCTTAATTAACAGTTAAAACCGTGTATTATGAAAGCGAGAATTCTCTTAGTGGCCATTGTCAGTGCAGGACTTTTATTTGCCAGCTGTGGTTCTAAAACAAAAGTGCCTAAAGGCGAAATAGAGCAAGTATTGCCTTGTTCAGAATTTAAAAGCGATAACAAGACGTTCCGTGTTTATAGCTTCGGTGAAAGTGCGGATATGAACGTCGCCAAGAAGAAAGCCTTGAGCAATGCGCGTACTGAACTTGCAGGAATGGTAAACAGTACCATGAAGGTGGTTGCGGACAACTATGTGAAGAGCATGGAAGTCAATAATGTTGAAGAGGTATTGGAGCGTTTCGAAGAAAATTCTCGTACGGTAATTAACGAGCGTATCAGTGGTGCGGTTGTAGTGTGCGACCGCGTTACACAGGTTCAGTCTAGTGGTAAGTTTAAATACTACATCGCCATAGAATTGGACGGTGAGAAAATCGTGAAAGATTACTATAAGGCCTTGAGCAAGAACGATAAGATCATGGTGGACTACAACTATGAGAAGTTCAAAGAGACGTATGAAAAAGAGATGGAGCGCGCGGGTAGATAACTAAGCGTACGCTTCAAGCAAGGCTAAAATGATAGTGTCCCACGATCTGCTCTCGAGCAGATCGTGGGATTTTTTTTGCCCTACATTCTCCTGGAGCGCTGCGTCGATGCTCTCTTGAGCTTCAGCTTGGTTCTTAAGTTGCAGGGCCGTGCCTATAGGAGCGAGGGTTTCATTCATGTCTGCAACGTCATTGTAAAGCACTTGCATGCCCTGTGCTGCGGCTTCCCAGCCCACTAGCGAAAAGGTTTCGAAGTGCGAAGGTATGAGCAATGTATGGTGCGTTCGAAGCAGTTGTTTCAGTTCGTCGCCAGCGGTATACGGCAGAAAAGTCACGGTTGGCCCGGCTTGGGCGAGGCAATCGCTGTAGTATTTCCTTTGATTCGTGTTGGCATCACCAACCACCGTAAGGGGCCAATTATTTGCAGTGGCCCAAGTAATAATGGTTTTTTGGTTTTTCAGCCATTCTAATCGGCCCAAAAGTAAGAGACCCTTGCGTTCTTTTGCTTCCTCATAGGGTTCTAAAAAAGATTCGCCAATCCCCAGTGGCACTGTTTTTACGCGGCAAGAAAGACTCCCGAAATCATCTTGAATACGTTCTTTTTCGCTTTTTGACGAGGTAATCAAAAGGTCGGTTAAACGCAATAGCGTGCGCACTTGTGATTTTTGGCCAACGGCCATGTATTGCGCGCCTGGGAATCTATCGCTGCCGTTCAGTGCACGAGCTATCGTCTTTACATATTCTAAGCCGTGTTTTCCCACCAAAGAATAGAGCACTGGAAAACGCTGCTGGTCTGCAAGACTGTAATCGACATAAATACTGCTGAGAATCTTCTTGCCTTTGAACGATCTAAAATAAGGTAGAAGATCCGCAGGTCTCCCAAGATTGAAGCCGTGAAGAACGTTTGCTTTGCGCGGTAGGGCATCACCGGCTAAAACGATGGATGCCTCATGGCCACAACGACGGAGTGCGGAAGCCGTTTCTTCCACTTGCACTGTATCGCCACCGGGCTGTGTATACAGGGTTTTTCGTGCAAGAAGCACTATGTGCATTAGTCGGCAATCATATTATGTGCATCCAATACATCAAGAACCTCATCGACATCTGCGTCGTCCGCAAAGGTCAAAGGTTTGTTTGGAAGCGCGGTATCAACACTCCAGTTTCCTTCGCCCAACAAGGCATTAAGGTCCGATTGTACTTTGGCGATGCATCCACCGCAATTGATTTTTGAATTTAGGGTCATCGTAAGGGTTTTTTATGAAGTCGTAATGAATTGACCACTACGCCCAAGCTACTAAAACTCATGGCAATACTTGCCATCATGGGGGTTAATTCTAATCCCAGCGGTACGGCAAACAGGCCTGCTGCGATAGGGAGTGCAATAAGATTGTATCCAAACGCCCACAATAGGTTGCCTCGAATGGTTTGCATGGTAAGGGTACTGAGTTGAAAGTACTGTGCCAATTGCGGTAACCCTTCACGCGTCAACACAACCGCCGCACTTTCTTGCGCTACAGCAGTTCCATGAGTTAATGAAACGCCGACATCAGCGGCATTTAAGGCAATGCTATCATTAATGCCGTCGCCCAACATGAGGGTACGACCTTGCTTTTGGTATTCTTTTACGAGTGCTACCTTGTCGTGGGGCTGCAACCTGCCGTGGTACAGTGCTATTCCCAGCGCCTGAGCGGTTTTTGCCACGGCTTCCACCACATCGCCGGATGCAATAATGGGCGTAATACCTCGTTTTTGCAGTTCCCGAACAAGATTTGGTGCATCAGGATGCAGCGCATCTTCGAAGGAAGCCAACGCAATGGCCCCGTCCTCTGTAAAACAAAGGGTATGGGTGAATGGGGCAACAGGAGCGGGTACGCCACAGATCTCGGTGAAAAATTGGCCCGAACCTATGTAATGCATACGCCCATCAATTTTACCCTGAATTCCCTTACCGGGTACCGCTTTGAATCGCTTCACTTGAGGCAAACCATCCACATTTCCAAAGTAGGATACAAGCGCATGATTTAGCGGGTGCGTGCCCTTCTCATTTAAGGAGATAAAGGCCGAACGCGCGGCCAAATCACTCCAGTCAATATTCGTCACCACCGGTTTTCCTAGGGTAAGTGTGCCGGTTTTATCTAAGAGCGCAAATTTCACATCACCGGCCAATTGCAGGGCGGCAGCATCCTTGATCAACAAGCCGTTCTTGCTTCCTATACCCGTCGCCGCGACTACTGCCAACGGTGTGGCTAACCCTAGTGCACAAGGGCAGGCAATGACCAAAACATCGATAGCGTAAATCACCGCTTTCGGCGCGTCAAATGCAAAATGCCAGATGAGTCCTGTCGCAATACTCAAGGCCAAAATGGTAGGTACAAAAATCTTTGAAACACGATCAGTCAACGCTTCGATTGGGGCGGCTGTGCCCTGAGCATCTACTACTGCGTCAATAATCCCGCCCAATGCGCTGCTTCGACCTGTGTGCGTTACGCGTACGAGCAGTCCTTCATTACCGTTCATTGTACCCGCCCAAACTTTTGAGCCCATCCCTTTTTCCACAGGTAGAGGTTCCCCCGTAAATGTGCTCTCATCGATGGTGCTACTGCCTTCGGTAACTATTCCATCCACCGGGATTCGTTGTGAGGGTGGAATCCAAACCAATTGGTCCAATTCCAGTGATTCAACAGCCACCTTCTGCTGCCTGCCATCTTCAACTAAAATGGCTTCATTAGGCTGAATGGACAAGAGCGCAGTCAATGCCTTACTGTTCGACAACTTTCCTCTGTCCTCTAAAAGTTTCCCAATGAGAATGAAATAAATAATCAATCCTGCGCTCTCGAAATACACCTGGTCGTGACTCCCCATGGCCAATCCTACGATAGAATAGGCGTAAGCGACCAAAGAGCCTAAGCTTACCAAAGTGTCCATATTCGTGCTGCCCATTTTAGCCAGCGCAAATGCCTTTGAGTGAATCTTTCTACCAAAGTAAAAACTAAGTATACTGGCGAGAAGAAATTGAAGCCCAATGCTCCATCCTGAGTGTACATGAGCCATTCCTACCACAAATAACGGTAGAGCAAGCGCAGTTGCTGCGATCAACTCATTCCGCTTACGGTCTATAGCTTCTTTTTGATTTTTGATTCTACTGCGGGGACTGATGTAGCTCGTCGTAAGTCCATAACCCGCTGCGGCCAAACTTTTTTTAAGGGCCGGCACATCCAATAGCTCCTTATCCACGGTGGCTTTAAAACTCCCACTGGCATAGCGCACCTGAATTTGTTCCATACCTGGAGTGCCCTCAGCAATGCTATGCGCACTGTGCGCGCAGCCGGCGCAGGTCATTCCTGATAAAGCCCATTGAATTTGCTCTTTTGCCATGGTTCAAAGGTAGGTATTGCGAATGGTAAAAAGTATCTTTGAATATCCGCATAACTAGTTACACCTTTCATGAATCCACTTATAGATTTTCCCGCAACGCCGCATCAAGCACTTGCCTTTGACCGTATTGATCCAGAACATTTTTTACCCGCATTGGAACATTGGATTAAGGTATCAAAGGAGCGTCAGGATGCCATTGTGGCCAATTCTGAGGCACCCACATTTGAAAATACCGTGGCCGCTCTAGAATTCTCATCGCTGGAATTGAATAAAGTAAGCAGTTGTTTTTTTAACCTCAATAGTGCAGAGACAAACGACACAATTCAAGAAATTGCGCGCACTTTTTCGCCGAAGTTGACGGCATTTAGTAGCGAGACTTTGTTGAATGAGCCTTTGTTTTTGCGCATTCAGACTGTCTATGAATCCGAGGGTAAGGACCTAGCGTTAGAAGCACAGCGTTTATTGAAGGAAACCTATGAGAGTTTTGTCCGTAATGGTGCGGCTTTAAAAGGCGATGACCGGAATAGATTAACTGTTCTAAATGAAGAATTAAGCACGTTGTCATTGACGTTTGGGGAGCATATTCTATCCGAAACGAAGGCGTTTCATTACCATACCACTTCTGCCGAGGACCTTCAAGGAATTCCTGAAGACGTGGTTGAATCTGCCGCTCAACTCGCCGAACAGCAGGGGAAAGAAGGCTATGCATTGGGTTTAGATATGCCCACCTACATGGCAGTGATGAAATATGCCGACCGCTCCGAATTGCGTGCGCATTTTTACCGCGCTTATGGCTCTCGTGGTGCTAAAGAGAACGAAAACAACAATGAGCAAGTCATCACAGACCTCGTGAACAAACGTATGGAGCGCGCACAATTGCTTGGGTTCGATTCTCATGCCCAGCTCACCTTGAGCAAGCGTATGGCGAAAACGCCACATACGGTGCTTACCTTTTTGGACCACCTACTTGCGGTCGCTAAACCAGCCGCAGAGAAAGATTTGGAAGCGGTGGCTGACTATGCTTCAGCACAAGGTGCTGAACTTCCACTTCAGCCTTGGGATTTTAGTTATTGGTCTGAAAAATTCAAGATGGAGCGTCTTTCCCTAGACGATCAGGCGTTGAAGCCCTATTTTAAACTTGAAAATGTTTTAGCGGGTGCCTTTACCGTTGCGGCCCGATTGTTTGGACTCCGTTTCGAACACAATACCGAGCTCCCCGTGTACCATAAGGACGTTGATGCCTATGAAGTTTTTGATGCCAACGGTAATTTTTTAAGTCTCTTTTACGCGGACTTTTTCCCTCGAGACGGAAAGCGTGCAGGAGCTTGGATGACCAGCTACCAGAGCATGCATACGATGAAGGGACAGGAAGTACGACCGCACATTAGTATTGTGTGCAACTTCACCAAGCCCACAGCATCAAAGCCATCACTACTGACCTTCAATGAAGTCACAACCTTATTCCATGAGTTTGGACATGCCTTGCACGGAATGATGGCGCGTGGGACGTACCCGTCACTCACGGGTACCAGTGTTTATTGGGATTTTGTGGAACTTCCGTCTCAAATCATGGAAAATTGGTGCTACCAGCCTGAAGCTTTGGCGCTCTTCGCTAAACATTACCAGACCGGTGCAGTGCTGCCAACAGAATTTATCGATAAGATAAAAGAAAGTCAGACCTTTTTAGAGGGGTACATGACGCTGCGTCAGCTCAACTTTGGCTATTTAGATATGAGTTGGCACCACAGGACTGACCGCTTCGAAGGCAGTGTGGCTGCGCATGAAAAGGCGGCAACGGAGCGAACTTCCTTATTTTCAGAAGTTGCTGGAACCCTTTCGAGCACCGCATTTAGTCATATTTTCCAGGGCGGGTATAGTGCCGGCTACTACAGTTACAAATGGGCAGAGGTATTAGATGCAGATGCTTTTGAACGGTTTGAAGAGGAAGGATTGTTCAATCCAAACGTAGCTGCCGATTTCTCGGTTGTCTTACAAAGTGGTGGTACGGTTCCACCGGATGAACTGTACCGAAACTTTAGAGGACGTGATCCAAAGGTAGACGCCCTGTTAAAGCGTGCGGGAATTTCGGCTTAATGCAAACTACGCACCTTGTACTGAAAGCGCCAATACAAAGCAATTGCGGCGAGTAACAGTCCTATAGCCAACCCAACCCAAACGCCTAAAGGACCTATGGCCATTACCACGCCCAGGTAGTAGCACAGCGGTACAGCAACAACCCAATAGGCGATAAAGGCAATAATGGTAGGAATGTTAACGTCCTGAACACCGCGAAGCGCGCCTAAGGTTGTGGCTTGGAGTCCATCTGGCAATTGGAAAATACCAGCGGCAATCATCAGCACGGCAGTGTATTGCAATACTTCAGGATCGGAGCTGTAAAATTCGGGTACAATATTGCGCAATGCAATGAGCAGTCCCATGGTCAATACCATCATGGCCAGAGTTAGGTGGAACAAGCTTTGGCCAGCTAAGCGAAGCATAGGAAAGTCTTTCTTGCCCAATTGATTCCCCACTCTAATGGTTGCTGCTGCCCCAAGTCCGCTTACCATCATGTAGCTGACAGAAGCGATGTTGAGTGCGATCTGATGTGCGGCTTGTTGCACAGGACCTATCATCCCGACGATCACTCCGCTCATAGCAAAAGCACCAGCTTCAAATACATATTGCAAACCACTTGGGACACCAATGACTAATATGTCTCGAATGCTTTTCCATGAGATTTGGCTGTTGCGCCAATGGCTCCAGTAACTGGCAAATTTTTGGTGCTTCCGGATGTACAAAGCCATCCCCGCAAGCATTAAGAAACGAGTGCTTAATGTAGCTATAGCAGCACCGGCTAGGCCCAACTCCGGGAACGGTCCCCAACCTGTAATTAGTGGATAGTTCAATAATATGTTCAGCAAATTGGCTACCAGACTAACGCGCATACCGGCCTTCGTATCGCTCAATCCTTCCGCGAATTGCTTAAAGGCAAAAAAGCTCATCATGGGGACGATCGAGAGCCCAACCAAATGGATATATGGCAATGAAGCCTCAACGACACGTGCATCCTGACCTAAAAGGTGCGCAAATTGAGCAAAAAGGGCCAGAACACCGTATACGAGTAATCCCAATATGGAATTTAAAACAAGCCCGTTCTTGAAGTATTTCACGGCCTCTGCAGGATCTTCTTTGCCGTCGGCACCCGCAATTAAAGGGGTAAGGCCGTACGCAACACCAATAGCAAAAACCATGGGTATGATGAGTATAGAAACGGCTAGGGAAACGGCCGCTAAAGGAATAGTGCCTAAGAACTTACCCACCATGATAGAATCTGCAACAGAGACAAGAATTTGTCCTAATTGCCCGATCATGACCGGGTAGGCCAATTTTAGACTAATCCCGTATTGGGATTTATATGTATTCCATTGATAGGCCAATTCGGCTTAGAGATTATAGCGCTCTACCTCACGGGTATAAAACACCTCTGCCTCTGCGATCAATCCTTCTAGAATTTTGGTCAAATCACCTTCACTTTCATCGCCGATATCATCCAACCACTTTATCTCATCGTTCTCGAGATTGAGAATGAAGGCAGGAAACTCTGTGTGAACGATATAAACCGCATCCGGTAGATCGGTATTGTCTGCAACTAAGAATTTAGGAAAGTCCATTTGTATCCGTTTTGAAAGGCAAAAGTACGTCTATTTACGTGCGTATGTGCTTACGTCGTCAGCACTAATTTCTGAACCGCCTAAAATATGTAAGCGTTCGATGACATTTCTAAATTCCCTGATGTTCCCTGTCCAATCGTAGCCTTGTAATGCACTTATGGCCGCGCCGCTGATTCCTTTCGAAGAAACGCCATAGTCGTCGGCGATTTGCTGTAAGAAGTGTTGTGCCAAGAGTGGAATGTCGTCGCTGCGGTCATTCAATCCAGGCACTTCAATCAGAATTACGCTTAAGCGGTGATAAAGATCCTCTCTAAACTTACCGGCCGCGATTTCACTTTTTAAATCTTTATTGGTGGCCGCCAATACACGTACATCAACCTTGATGCTGCGATCGCCACCGACAGGAGTGATTTTATGCTCCTGCAAGGCACGCAAAACTTTTGCTTGCGCGCTCAAGCTCATATCGCCTATTTCATCTAAGAACAGTGTACCGCCATGGGCCAATTCAAATTTTCCTTTTCTGTCTTTCTGAGCACCCGTGAAAGCTCCTTTTTTGTGGCCAAAAAGCTCACTTTCGATCAATTCTGCAGGTATAGCAGCACAATTCACTTCTACCATTGCATTCGTTGAGCGGGCGCTTTGCTCGTGTATTTGGTGGGCGACCAATTCCTTACCCGCGCCGTTTGGACCAGTAATTAAAACGCGCGCTTCAGAAGGTGCCACTTTCTCTATGAGTCCGCGCAATTCCATCATTTCAGTGCCTTCACCTATCATGGTGTACTTTTTACTGACCTTCTTTTTGAGCGTTTTGACTTCTTGAACCAGCGTTTTCTTTTCCAATGCGTGACGAACAGTACTCAACAGCCGATTTAAATCTGGGGGCTTTGGTAAATAATCAAATGCACCCTTCTTCAAACAATCTACAGCTGTATTTATATCTCCATGCCCACTAATCATAATAACGGGAACTTCAGAATTTATAGCCATCATTCGTTCAAGGACTTCGACACCGTCCATGTGCGGCATTTTGATATCACAGAATACTAGATCCCAAGCGCCATCACCAAATACTTCGATGGCTTGTTTACCGTCAGCCGCTTCGTGAATGTCGTTAGAATCATCCTCTTCTAAGAGAATTTTCTTTAATACACGACGAATGGCTTCCTCGTCTTCAATCAATAATATTCTGCTCATACTCAATACTTATAATGCACCAGAAGTGGTGTCTTCGTCTTCCGATGCAATATTCTCGCCAGCGCCCACAATTCCGTCGCCAAATTGCTTAACTCTTTCTGGCCCCTGCCAAACCGTACGCTGTGGGAATGGAATAATGATTTTATGATCGCGGAATTCGCGGTCAATTTCAAAACGCAATTCGCTTTTAATTTTTTCAACGTGGAAGAGGTTCCGCGTGTAGAAATTCAATTCAAAGATCAATGCACTATCGCCAAACTCCTTCAGAATTACCAATGGCTCTTGACCCGGCTCGGATTCTGGGTGATCTAAAGCAACTTGTTTTAAAAGTGTTGCCACGTGTTGGGTATCGCTACCAAAAGCGACACTTACGTTGATTGAGAAACGCGTAGTTTCTTCGCTGTGGGTAAGGTTTACAACGATTTCATTCGTCAGTTTACTATTGGGTACAATAATGAGAATATCGTCTCGAGTGCGCACTGTTGTTGTGCGAAGTCCTACGGCTTCTACCTTTCCAAATTGGTCCTGAAGTTTAATAATATCGCCAACGGATAAGGTGCGTTCCATTAAAATAATCACACCGGAACTCAAGTCTTTAAAGGCATCTTGTAGACCTAGACCTAAACCTACAAATAAAGCAGTGGAGGCCGCAAGTAGGGTAGTTACCTTAACTCCTACGGTTTCTAGGGCCATAACAATGACCACGGTATAAATGAGGTACTTAGAAATTTGAAGAATAGTGTAGCGTCGACCTTCGTCATAATTTACGCCCATCCGACTTCTCATGAATACACGTCCCATTGACCAAATTCCGAAGCGTGCAGCCAAAAAGAGAAATACAACTTGAAGCACACTTTTCACTGAAAGCCGCACGGAATCATACCCCCAAATTTTATAGCTTAAAAAGGAGTCAATAAAGGCGATAATGTTCTCTAGTATTTCAGCCATTTGAATAGTTCTTTCCAGGTTACTTTTTTACCGTACATCAGAATCCCAACGCGGTAAATTTTACCGGCAAGTCCAACCACAATGAAGAAGGTAGCTACTAATATAGCGCCACTTAGAAAGACTTCCCATAGCGGAATGCCAAAAGGCAGTCGTATCATCATAGTGATCGGCGAAGTAAGAGGTATCATACTCATCCAAAAAGCCAACGAACCATTGGGTTCTTGAATGACGTTCATTGCTGTGATAATGGCTAGGATCATTGGAATGGTAACGGGAAGCATGAATTGTTGCGAATCGGCTTCTTGGTCCACAGCACTGCCCACTGCCGCAAACAATGCGCTATAGAGAAAGTACCCTCCGAAAAAGTAGAATGCAAAACCCGTGATGATCGTAGTGAAATTAACGGAACGCAACATATCCATAACTTCTAACCCAACCGTATCTGCTGCAGGATTACCTGCGATCCCTGCCGCAGCTTGTTCCGCAAATAACTCAGGGAAGATTAGGGTGCTAATGACCGTGTAAAGAACTCCTGAAAGACCGATCCAAATAATGAATTGAAGCACCCCGACTAAGCCAATACCTAAAATTTTACCCATCATCAGTTGATACGGGCGGACGCTGGAAATTATGACTTCCACGATACGACTGCTTTTTTCCTCCATTACACCACGCATGACCTGCACAGAATAAAAGAAAATGAAGAAATAGATGAGCATTCCTGTTATGTAGCCAAGCGCCATTTTGATTGGGACAGCACTTTGCTCATCGTTACCCTCTTCTCCTAGGGTAAAGCTTTTGATGTTGACATTTGTCTTTATCTGCGCAACGATCTCAGGGTCAACCCCATTTTTCAGCAATTTTGCTTGGTTGATTTGCTCTTCAAGCAAGTAGTCCAAATAGCCTTGTAGCTCCATGGAAGGGTCCTCTTTTCCAAAAAGCAAGATGTTGTTTTTGATAAAGTCAGGATCCCAATTCTCGCCTGAAGGGATGTAGAGGAGTGCATCGTATTCTGAATCGCGCAGCAAATCTTTTGCCAATTCCAAGTCGTTTTCTCTTGGGTCTAAATACTCCAAAGTGTACTGTTCCTTACCCTCGTGTGGCAAGAGGAGCGAAGGTTCGTCCAGGACAACAATACGCTTATTATCCTCAGGCATCGATGCGAGAAGTCCGGGTACAATCATGAGCGCGGCGAAAGCCAATGGCCCTATGAGGGTAACTAGAATGAAGGTTTTTTTGCGTACGCGAGATAAGAATTCACGCTGTATAATCAAGAAAATAGGATTACTCATGATTCCAAGGTTTAGGACCGTTCTTGACGATTTCGATGAATATATCGTTCACTGTAGGGAGCACTTCCTCAAAAGCAACTAGTGCCTCTTTTTGGCTTAATGAAATGACTAAATCTTTAGGGAACGCTACTGCTTTAAGTACGGTCCGGTATCCCATAGGGTCCTCTTTTTGCGAAAGCACCTCGTGTTTACCCCAATCCGAAATGGATGTTCGTGTGGTAAAGGCAAAGGTTCCGTCTTTGTAATGTTTACGGATCTCCAACAAGTTGCCTTCTATCATCACCTTGCCGTTGTCAATCAACCCGATGTGATCACAAATCTCTTCAACACTTTCCATTCGGTGTGTAGAGAATATCACGGTTGCACCATTCTCATTGAGGCGTTTTATTTCGTTTTTAATCAGGTTCGTATTGATCGGGTCAAAACCAGTAAACGGTTCGTCAAAGATTAATAACTCAGGTTCATGCAATACGGTGGTTACAAACTGGACTTTTTGCGCCATACCCTTGCTCAAGTCTTCTACTTTCTTATCCCACCAACCCGTCATTTCCAAGCGTTCAAACCACTCTTTGGCTTTGCTTTTGGCTTCGTTGGTTGTTAGGCCTTTCAATCGCGCTAGATAAAGTACCTGCTCGCCAACCTTCATTTTCTTGTACAAGCCCCGCTCTTCAGGTAAATACCCGATTCTTGCAATATCAATGGGTCGCAGAAGTTCTGCTCCAAAATACACATCACCATGATCGGGGGCTGTGATTTGATTCATGATTCTGATGAATGAGGTCTTGCCGGCACCATTAGGTCCGAGCAAACCATAAATGCTTCCTTTTGGGATACAGAGGTCAACAGCATCTAACGCTCGTTTGGCACTATATTCTTTAGTAACCTTTTTTGCAGTTATCATGGATAAAATTTCTAAGAAATAAAAAACTCCCACGGCTGAGGTGGGAGTGTAAAATACGAAACCTATTTAAGAGAACATCTCCTTTACTCGGTCAAAAAATCCTTTGTCAGACTTACCGGGATTGGGCTCGAAATTCTCATTTCCTTTAAGTTTCTCGATGGCTTTCTTTTCATCGCTATTTAAATTTTTTGGTACCCAAACATTGACGTGAATTAATTGGTCGCCTTTACCGTATCCTTGTACACTAGGCAATCCTTTATTCTTAAGGCGTAGGATTTTTCCAGGCTGAGTGCCGGCGTCGATGCCAATTTTCACAATACCACTAACGGTAGGTATTTCTACTTGTGTCCCCAATGCCGCATCTGGAAAACTTAAATTCAGTTCGAAATGCAAGTTTTCTCCATCTCTTGTGAGCTGTTCGTGCTGAATTTCTTCAATCAAAACGATCAAATCACCGGCAACACCACCGAGCACTTCATTGCCCTTACCACCAACACGTAATTGCATACCGTCTTGAACGCCGGCTGGAATTTTAACACTTACAACTTCTTCGTTTCGATCTAAACCGTCGCTACCTACACCTGATGGTTTTTGATCGACAATTTTGCCGCTCCCATTACAGGTAGAACAGGTTGCTGCCGTCCGCATTTGGCCTAAAATAGTGTTCGTTACTTGTTGAACCTGTCCGGCACCGTTACACGTAGTACACGTCTTGAACGTCACACCTTCAGCAATTCGGGCACGACGGATTTTCATTTTCTTTTCTACCCCTTCAGCAATCTCTTCTAGGGTCAATTTTACCTTGACACGCAGATTAGAGCCTTTCGCTTGACGACGCTGACCGCCACCGCCAAAACCACCAAAGCCTCCAAAGCCGCCGCCACCTCCGCCACCGCCGAAGATGTCACCGAACATATCAAAGATGTCGTTCATATTCCCGTTGAACCCACCACCGCCGGCGCCAGCGCCAAAAGCTTGGTGTCCAAACTGGTCGTACTTACGACGCTTTTCCTCGTTGCCGAGCACATCGTAGGCTTCCGCCGCTTCCTTAAATTTATCTTCGGCTTCCTTGTTATCAGGATTTCGGTCAGGATGGTATTTTAAAGCAACCTTGCGGTAGGCTTTTTTGATTTCGTCTTGACTAGCTCCTTTGGTTACACCAAGTATGTCGTAATAGTCTCTTTTTGCCATTTTATGCTTCTTTACCCACGACTACCTTAGCGTAGCGCAATACATGCTCACCAATCTTATAGCCTTTTTCTACTTCATCAATCACCATTCCTGCGAGTTCAGGACTTGGTGCAGGGATTTGAGTAATGGCTTCCATTTCCTCAACATCAAAGGCCTTACCAATGGTGCTTTCCATAGCGATGAGTCCCTTGTTTTTGAGCGTTTCACCAAGCTTGTGTTGAATCAGTTTTAACCCTTCCAATACAGCTTCGTTTTCAGGAGTGGCCTCAGTGTTTTTCAGCGCTCTGTCAAAATCGTCCAAAACTGGCAATAATGCAGCTAATGTGTCCTTATTGGCACTGTCCATCATCTGAAGGCGTTCCTTCGCGGTGCGCTTTCTGAAGTTTTCAAATTCAGCATACAGTCGCAAGTTCTGATCCTTCAAGTCTTGAACTTCGTCTTGAAGTTTTTGAATTGGATTATCTTCAACTTCTTGTTTTTCAGATGATTCAGCAGCACTTTCCGGATGCTCTTCCCTTTGGGTTTCTGCTTGTTCTTGGTTCAATTCTTCGTCTTTATGTTGTTCCTTTTCAGACATCTTTGGGGTAGTTTTTTACACTTCTATTTGTAAATAAGCAAAATGTTAGCCAAGTCGCCTTTCGCTGACAACGTGTCAGCGAAAGGCTTTACGTAGGCGCAATTTTGGGCATAAAAAAGGCGCGGCGGAACGCCGCGCCTAAATGACCAGAGGTCAATTATTTCTTCAATTTGGCCAGTGTATTTTCTAGCGCTTGTCCACGCAGATTTCTTTTAATCACCACGCCATCTCCATCTATGAGGTAGGTAGCAGGAATGCTGTTTACCCCATAAAGACCTGCAGCTGCATTTCTCCAGCCTTGTAAGTCACTGACGTGATTGTCCCAAACCAGACCGTCTTGTTGAATGCCTTTCAGCCAAGCCGCTTTGTTTTGGTCTAAGCTAACAGAAAACACAGTGAAGCCTTTGCCGTTTTTAAAGGCAACATCTTTATACGCAGCGTAAGTGCGCACCACATTAGGGTTTTCTGCGCGACAAGGACGACACCATGAGGCCCAGAAGTCAATCAATACGACTTGACCTTTGAGGTCGCTCAATTTGCGAATGTTTCCTTCAGGATCTCTCATTGCAATATCCGGTGCCTTATCACCAATTCCTACCGCTGCCATTTGATCGAACGCGTGTTCAATGGGGCGAGCATCTTCGTAGATTGTTTGAGAAGCCGTGGTTACCAATCCTAAGAAAACTAGGGTAGTGCCCGAAAGTAAAAGTTTAAGGGATTTCATAGATCTGAAATTTATAATCGTACGATATCTGCACCCAATGCTTGGAGGCGACTGTCAATGTCTTGATAACCGCGATCGATCTGGTTTATGTTATGAATGGTAGAAGTTCCTTCTGCGCTTAACGCGGCAATAAGCAAACTTACTCCGGCACGAATGTCCGGTGAAGTCATCGTTGTGGCACGAAGAGGCGATTGTTTATCAAGTCCAATCACGGTGGCTCTATGCGGATCACAAAGAATAATTTGTGCCCCCATGTCAATCAATTTATCCGTGAAGAATAAACGGCTTTCGAACATTTTCTGGTGAATCAAAACGGAACCTCTTGCCTGCGTTGCGGTAACTAAAATGATGCTCAAAAGATCAGGTGTGAATCCAGGCCATGGAGCATCTGAAATGGTCATGATAGACCCGTCAATAAAGCTCTCTATTTCATAATGGTCGTGGGCCGGAATGTATAAATCGTCTCCGCGTAATTCGGTATGAATCCCTAGCCTTCTGAATACAGTAGGGATGATTCCTAAATCAGGATAGCTCACATCTTTGATGGTAATCTCTGATCCGGTCATTGCTGCCATTCCAATCCATGAGCCAATCTCGATCATATCAGGTAGAATCCGGTGGGTAGTACCGCCCAATTCTGAAACACCTTCTATATGAAGCATGTTTGAACCAATACCACTGATTTTAGCACCCATGCGAACGAGCATTTTACACAACTGCTGGAGATAAGGTTCACAAGCGGCGTTGTATATCGTTGTTTTACCCTTTGCCATTACTGCGGCCATTACCACATTGGCAGTACCAGTAACCGATGCCTCATCTAAAAGCATGTAGGTGCCTTTAAGCTGGGACGCATCGACACTGTAGAAGGTGTCTTTTGCGTCGTATTGGAATTTAGCGCCTAATTTCTCGAAGCCTAAAAAGTGTGTATCGAGTCTACGGCGGCCAATTTTATCTCCCCCCGGTTTCGGTATATAAGCTTTTCCAAAACGCGCCAACAAAGGACCAACGATCATAATTGAGCCTCGCAGGCTGGCACCTTTTTGTTTAAAGGTTTCAGAGGTCAAATAATCCAGATTGACGACCGCAGCTTTGAAAGTAAAATCACCTGGGCCATTCTTGGATACATGTACACCTAAATCTGCTAAGAGATCAATGAGTTTGTTGACATCTACAATATCAGGGATGTTTGTAATGCGAACCTCTTCAGCGGTAAGCAGCACTGCGCAAAGAATTTGCAACGTTTCATTTTTAGCACCTTGCGGAGTAATGGCACCTTTTAATTTCTTGCCACCCGTAATTTTAAATGTCCCCATGTAGTTTTAGTATCTTCTTTTTTTCTTCTTGCTATTGTTGTTGTTGTTGCCTTTTTTGCGAACGGCAGTTGTATTGCGTTCTGCAGGAGCGATATTGAAAGATTTGGAATGCGGCAGATCAATTCCCTCAGTCTTAAACTTTCCTTCAGACATTTCATCCAAATCCGTCAAAATAGTACTGTCGGAAACCGTGTCTTTGTTAAATTTTAGATAATTGCGCTTCATCGCATAAGCAATTCCATAAATCAATGCTTCCTTTTCTTCACCATCTTCCATCTCAATGGCATGTTTCACCATCGTTTTCACCACGCCACCGTAATGACGGAATTTGCGCGATTTCTGGGGGTAGGGTACTTCATCGGGAAGACCCACAAAACTTTCTGCAGTTGGAATAGGATATGGGCTCTCTACGTCCAATTTGAAATCCGACATAATGAATAGGTGGTCCCACAACTTGTGGGTATAATCCGGCGCATCACGAATGGCAGGATTCAAATTGCCGATCACATCTATGATGCTTTGTGCAACCTTATTGCGATGCTCAGCATCTTCTATTGTTAGACAGTAGTCCACCATACGTTGCACATTGCGCCCGTATTCTGGAATTTTTAATGTTGTACGTTCAGTATTGTATTCCATGCTTTCAAATAAGTAAATTCTTTTGTTAAACTGCCCGGACCTTTGCAAATTTTAGCAACAATCTTTTCTCACCGGCATTGTCAAATGCGATGATAGCTTTTGCATCTGCTCCCGCACCTTCGAGTTCTTTC
This sequence comes from Bacteroidota bacterium, assembly GCA_003045825.1. Taxonomy (GTDB): domain Bacteria; phylum Bacteroidota; class Bacteroidia; order Flavobacteriales; family Schleiferiaceae; genus UBA10364. The sequence goes on along the minus strand of PZPA01000003.1, from coordinate 16,267 downwards.
ACCGTTCCTAGCCCAAATCGACCGTGAACTACGCGTAAACCCACGGCCAGTTCTTCAGGCTTTAAATTATCGCCGCTGGCCTCAAAACTTCCTGTTGAAGCGCTCACTTTCTTAAGAGGCTTGCCCCGCAAAGTTGGCTGGGACGAAGTTACACCACTACCGGGGCCTAAGGCACTTCTGCCTGATTTGCTTTCAGGTTTTTTTGCTCCCCAATTTTTGTTGCTGCCCTTATATACCGTTTGTCCTTTAGTATTTCCCCCGCCGAAGGCACTGTCAAGGGCGGGTGAGCTAAAGCTCGTCGGTGCGAATTCTGGTATATGAATGTCCAGGTACTGTTCGTCGATATCATCAATAAAGCGTGATGGTTCGCAATCAATCAATTTACCCCATCGGTACCTTGTGTGGGCATAGGTAATGTGCGCACGTTTTTCAGCTCTAGTCAAAGCTACGTAGAATAATCGGCGCTCTTCCTCTAATTCACTTCGACTTCCCATACTCATCATGCTTGGGAATAAATTTTCTTCTAATCCCACCATATAAACGTAAGGAAACTCTAAGCCTTTCGCTAAATGAATAGTCATCATACTTACTTTGGGCTGTCCATCATCCACTTCGTTATCCCGGTCGGTTAACAGTGCTACGTCAGATAAGAAGTTAGATAGAGAGGGGTCGCCTTCAGCCAATTCTTTTTGTTGTTCGCTAAAATCTTTAATTCCATTCAGTAATTCCTGGACGTTCTCATAGCGCGTCACCCCTTCGGGCGTTTTGTCTTCACCTAAAACTTTGATCAGCCCAACGCTTTTGGCGACATGAGCAACCGTATCGAAAGCATCGTGACCTTTCGCGAAAATCGCAAAGCTGTTAATTAGTGTCGTGAAATCCACGATTTTTCTAACGGCTGATGCGCCTATTCCGCTGCTTATAGTGCCTAATTTCTCACAAGTTTCCCAAAGTGACCATTGCTGCTGTTCGGCTGCCACCGCAAGTTTCGCTAAGGTCGTAGCACCAATTCCTCGTGTGGGATAGTTGATCACCCTTCGAAATGCTTCTTCGTCCTTAGGATTAATCACCAAACGCAAATAAGACAAAACATCTTTAATCTCTTTCCGTTGGTAAAAGCTTAAGCCTCCGTATATCTTGTAGGGTATGTTTTTTTTTCTAAGCGCATCTTCAAAACTTCGACTCTGCGCATTTGTGCGGTATAAGATGCAAAAATCGTCGTTTTTCGCGCCATCATTCATGGCGGTCTGCCAAATATTTGTTGCTACATAATTTCCTTCATCTGAATCTGAGATGCTCTTGTGTACCACAATCTTATCGCCGCTTCTATTTTGTGTCCAAACGTTCTTTTCAATTTGTTCTTTGTTCTTTGAAATGATACTATTGGCAGCTTGAACTATGGTGTTAGTGGAGCGATAGTTTTGTTCCAATTTGAACAGCTGTGTGTTAGGATAATCCTTTTGGAAATTCAAAATATTGCGAATATTGGCGCCGCGGAAGGCATAGATGGATTGCGCATCATCACCTACAATGCAGATGTTCTCGTATTTCGCCGCTAACGCTTTTACAATCAAATATTGGCTGTGGTTCGTATCCTGGTACTCGTCCACTAAAATATATTTAAACCGATTTTGGTATTTCGCTAAAACCTCGGGAAACTTGTAAAGCAACTCATTGGTTTTAAGCAGTAAATCGTCAAAGTCCATTGCTCCCGCGCGAAAACAACGCTCCGTGTAAGCCTGATAAATTTCTCCAAACATGGGCATTTTTGCAGTGCTATCCTGTGCTTGCAACTCTCCGTTTTGGAAATAGGCCTTGGGTGTTATCAGGTTGTTTTTTAATGATGAAATTCTAGATGAAACACTCTTCGCTTTGTAGATGTCTTTATCCAGCTGTTTTTCTTTGATAATAGTGGTGATCAATTTTTTACTGTCATCGGCATCATAAATGGTAAAGTTGGTCGGATAGCCTAAACGTTCGGCCTCTATGCGCAAAATCTTTGCAAAAACACTGTGAAAGGTTCCCATCCACAAATTCTTCGCTTCGCCGTCACCCACAATTCTACCCACCCGCTCTTTCATCTCTCGTGCGGCCTTATTTGTAAAGGTCAAGGAAAGAATATTGAACGCATCAACGCCTTTATCCAATAAATAGGCGATTCTGTAGGTCAATACTCTGGTTTTGCCCGAACCGGCACCAGCAATCACCATGACGGGACCGTCAATCTTTTCCACAGCAACTCGCTGTGCTTCATTTAGTTCATTTAAAAATTGTGCCAATTAGGGGAGTCTTTACCGTTCGACAAGATGGACAAAGTTACACCTATTTGGCGCCTTTTCAACCCACAAAATTGGACCAATTTAAACCCCTCTGCAGCCCACTATTCGCCAATAATCACAAATAATTCAGAATGAGCCAATTATTTTATTCACACCCGGTTTGGTTGTGGAAATATTTACCCTACATTTGCAGTCCCCAAAAAATGGGGTAACTGATTATTGGATTAAACTAGAAATCAAAAGGTACGTATGCCAACGATTCAACAGCTTGTAAGAAAAGGTCGCAAACAGATCAAACAAAAGAGTAAATCTGCTGCGCTGGATTCCTGCCCACAACGCAGGGGTGTATGTACTCGTGTCTACACAACGACGCCGAAAAAACCAAACTCGGCAATGCGTAAAGTGGCCAGGGTACGTCTTAGTAATGGAAACGAAGTTAACGCCTACATCGGCGGTGAAGGTCACAACCTACAGGAACACAGTATAGTGCTGGTTCGCGGCGGTCGTGTAAAGGATCTTCCTGGTGTGCGTTACCACATTGTACGTGGTGCACTTGATACAGCGGGTGTAAGCGGAAGAACGCAGCGTCGTTCTAAGTACGGTGCGAAGAGACCAAAGAAATAAACTACTGTAGACTTTAAGAACTCATGAGAAAAGCAAGAGCTAAAAAACGTCCGTTACTTCCGGATCCAAAGTTTAACGATACGCTTGTAACACGTTTTGTAAACAACTTGATGTTAGACGGAAAGAAGTCTATCGCTTTCAACATCTTTTATGATGCCATAGACATTGTATCAGAGAAGACGGAAGGAAATGGTTTAGAAACATGGAAAGAAGCCCTCAACAATGTAATGCCTCACGTTGAAGTACGTAGTCGTCGCGTTGGTGGTGCAAACTTCCAAATCCCAATGCAGGTTCGTCCTGAGCGTAAGGTTACTTTAGGAATGAAGTGGTTGATCCTCGCTACACGTAAGCGTAATGAGCGTTCGATGGCTCAGAAATTAGCTGCAGAAGTAATAGCTGCTTCGAAAGAAGAAGGCGCTGCGGTTAAGAAGCGTACGGAAGTTCACCGTATGGCTGAAGCGAACAAAGCATTTTCACACTTTAGATTCTAATTGACACTGTATCATGGCAAAAGGAAATAGAGATCTAACGTTCACTAGAAACATTGGTATTGCTGCGCACATTGATGCTGGTAAAACCACGACTACTGAGCGTATTTTATATTACACAGGTGTGAGTCACAAAATTGGTGAGGTTCACGATGGTGCTGCAACCATGGACTGGATGGAGCAAGAGCAAGAGCGTGGTATTACCATTACTTCGGCTGCAACACACTGTGAATGGACTTACCGCGATCAACCATACGCTATTAACATCATCGACACCCCTGGTCACGTTGACTTCACTGTAGAGGTTGAACGTTCATTGCGTGTATTGGACGGTGTGGTTGCATTGTTCTCAGCGGTTGATGGTGTAGAGCCACAATCGGAAACGGTATGGCGCCAAGCGGATAAGTACCGTGTTCCTCGTTTAGGTTTCGTGAACAAGATGGACCGTCAAGGCTCAGACTTTTTCATGGTATGTAATCAGGTGAGAGAAATGCTTGGGGGAAATCCAGTAGCGCTTCAAGTTCCTATCGGCGACGAAATGGACTTCCGAGGTGTTGTTGATTTGATCAGCAAGCAGGCTATCGTTTGGAACGAAGAGGATAAAGGTATGACCTACGATTCGATCGAAATCCCTGCGGACTTGATTGACGTAGTTAATGAGAAGCGCGGCGAGTTAATCGAAGCGGTTGCTGAATACGACGATACTTTGATGGAGAAATTCTTCGAAGACGAGGACAGCATCACTGAAGATGAGATCATCGCTGCCTTGCGTGCCGCAACTATAGATATGAGCATCATTCCTATGATGTGTGGTTCTGCATTTAAGAATAAAGGGGTACAGGCAATGCTCGATGCTGTAATGCGTTACTTGCCATCACCTATGGATGTGGAGGCTATTGAAGGTACTAACCCGGATACGGGTAATCCTGACTTCCGTAAGCCTTCTGTAAATGAGCCGTTCTCTGCGCTAGCATTTAAGATCGCAACAGATCCATTCGTGGGTCGTTTGTGTTTCTTCCGTGTGTACTCTGGTGCATTGGATGCTGGATCTTACGTTAAGAATACTCGTTCGGGTAAGAAAGAGCGTATTTCTCGTATTTTCCAGATGCACTCAAACAAGCAGCAACCAATCGATCAGATTACTGCTGGGGATATTGGTGCAGGTGTAGGTTTTAAAGATATCCGTACAGGTGACACGCTTTGTGATGAGAAAGCACCTATTGTACTTGAGTCAATGACTTTCCCAGAGCCAGTTATTGGTATCGCAGTGGAGCCAAAGTCAAAGGCTGATGTGGATAAGATGGGTACGGCTTTAGCAAAATTGTCTGAAGAGGATCCAACGTTCCGTGTTCAAACTGATGAGGCTTCAGGTCAAACCATTATTTCAGGTATGGGTGAGCTTCACTTGGATATTCTCATCGATCGTATGAGACGCGAATTCAAAGTTGAGGTGAACGTAGGTGAACCACAGGTAGAATATAAAGAGGCACTTACAGGATCATGCAGCCACCGTGAGCAATACAAAAAGCAAACGGGTGGACGTGGTAAATTTGCTGATATCGTATTTGATATTTCGCCGGTAGATGAAGACTTCGAAGGCGAGGGTCTCCAATTCGAGAATAAGATAAAAGGTGGTAATGTTCCTAAGGAATTTATTCCATCTATCGAAAGCGGATTTAAATCGGCTATGGTAAACGGACCATTGGCAGGTTTTAAGGTAGACAGCTTTAAAATTGTACTCAAGGATGGATCATTCCACCCTGTAGATTCTGATCAATTGTCGTTCGAATTGGCGGCTAAAATCGGGTTTAAAGAAAGTGCTAGAAAAGCATCTCCGGTTATTATGGAGCCTATTATGAAGATGGAGGTTGTAACTCCAGAAGAATATATGGGTGATATCGTAGGAGATTTGAACCGTCGTCGTGGTCAGGTTAATGATATGTCTGATCGTAATAACGCGAAGGTTATCAAGGCGAATGTGCCGTTGTCAGAAATGTTTGGTTACGTAACTACATTACGTACGTTGAGTTCAGGTCGTGCGGCTTCTACAATGGAGTTCTCGCATTATGCTGAAACACCAAGCAACATCTCTGAGAAAGTAATTGAAGAAACAAAAGCTTAATAATAGACGATAATGAGTCAAAAAATTCGCATCAAGCTTAAGTCTTACGATCACAACTTAGTAGATAAGTCTGCTGAGAAGATTGTAAAGACAGTGAAGAGTACCGGCGCAGTTGTTAATGGACCTATTCCATTACCTACAAACAAGCGTATTTACACGGTGCTCCGCTCACCACACGTAAACAAAAAATCACGCGAGCAGTTCCAGCTAAGCAATTACAAGCGTTTGTTGGACATCTACTCTTCATCGTCAAAAACGATTGACGCTTTGATGAAGTTAGAGTTGCCGAGTGGAGTAGAAGTAGAAATCAAGGTCTAACAGAAGACTAAATTTAAATTCCAGAAGAGATGCCAGGATTAATTGGTAAAAAAGTCGGAATGACCAGCATTTTCAGCCCTGAGGGTAAGAACTGGCCATGTACTGTCCTAGAGGTAGGTCCATGTGTAGTTACTCAGGTGAAAACTGAGGATGTCGATGGTTACAATGCGATCCAACTAGGTTGGGGAGAGGCGAAAGAGAAAAACGTTTCGAAAGCATTGCAAGGACATGTGCAGAAAGCAAGCACCTCTGTTAAAAAGAAATTTGTTGAATTCACTGACTTTGAAGGTGGATTAGAACTAGGACAAGTCTTGACAGCGGACTTATTCGAAGAGGGCGACTACGTAGATGTAGTGGGTACTTCTAAGGGTAAAGGTTTTCAAGGTGTTGTAAAGCGTCATGGCTTTGCCGGTGTTGGTCAAGCAACGCACGGTCAACACAACCGTCTTCGTGCGCCAGGTTCTATTGGTGCTGGTTCAGATCCTTCGAGAGTATTCAAGGGTATGCGTATGGCCGGCCGTATGGGTGGCAAGCGTGCTAAGGTTCAAAACCTTGTTGTTTTGAAGGTGGATGCTGAAAAGAATTTGTTAGTAGTTAAAGGTTCTGTTCCAGGAGCTAAGAATTCAACTGTAATTATCGAGAAATAATGGAATTGAAGGTATTAGACATAAACGGAAAAGAGACCAAAAAGAGCGTTACGTTAGACGCGAAGGTTTTTGGTATTGAGCCTAATGATCATAGCATTTATTTAGATGTTAAGCAATTCTTGGCGAATGCTCGTCAGGGTACGCACAAATCTAAAGAGCGTGCAGAGGTAAATCGTACTACTAAGAAGCACCACAAACAGAAAGGTACTGGTGGCGCTCGTGCTGGTTCATTGAAATCACCGATTCAGCGTGGTGGTGGTACGGTATTCGGTCCACGTCCTCGTAACTACGGGTTCAAATTGAATAAGAAAGTGAAGCAATTGGCACGTAAGTCTGCGTTGTCCATGAAGGTAAAATCTGAGAATTTGAAGGTCGTTGAGAACTTCACCTTTGAGGTGCCAAAGACCACTAGCTTCATTAATGTGATGGCTGCTTTAGGTTTAGACAAGAAAAAATCGCTATTCATCGTTGGTGACTACGATAAAAACCTATATTTGTCATCCCGCAATTTACAAGGGGTTAAAGTTGTAAATAGCTCAGAAATAAGCACTTACGATATAATGAACGCTTCAGAAGTGGTTTTATCAGAGGGTGCAGTTGAGAAAATTACAGCGATTTTAAGCTAAGAGAGCCATGAATATTTTGATTAAACCAATCATTACTGAAAAAGCAACCGCACAAAGCGAAGATGAAAACGTCTATGCTTTTGAGGTGGTTCGAACTGCTAATAAGGTTGAGATAAAAAAAGCTGTAGAAGAGTTCTACGGCGTAAGTGTAGAAAGTGTTCGCACTGCTATTGTTCCTGCAAAATTCCAGACGAAGTATACTAAGGCTGGTTTAGTGAGAGGACGTAAATCTGCTTATAAAAAAGCAATGGTTAAAGTAGCTGGTGGAGAGACCATCGATTTATACGGTAATATTTAATTACAATGGGTGTAAAGAAATTAAAACCAATTACTCCTGGACAGCGTTTTCGCGTAGTCAACGACTTTGAGCAAGTTACGGCAGCGAAACCTGAAAAGAGCCTTGTTAAAGGTAAGACCAAGAGTGGTGGACGAAACAACAGTGGACGTATGACAATGCGTTATGTTGGTGGAGGACACAAGCAAAAAGTACGTACAGTTGATTTCAAACGCGATAAGTTTGGAATCCCTGCGACAGTAAAAGCGATCGAATATGATCCGTTACGTTCAGCATATCTGATGTTGTTAGTATATGCGGACGGTGAGAAGCGCTACTCGGTGGCAGTAAACGGAGTGAAAGTAGGTGATAAATTAGTTAGTGGAACGGGCAGTGCTCCTGAAGCTGGTAATGCATTGTTCTTATCCGACATTCCATTAGGTACAATCATTTCAAACATTGAGATGCGTCCTGGTCAGGGTGCAATCATTGCACGTTCTGCAGGAACTTTTGCGCAGCTTCTTGCTCGCGAAGGTAAATATGCTATTATCAAGTTGCCTTCAGGTGAGACTCGTATGATTCTTACCACATGTTTAGCAACTATTGGTACTGTTAGTAACTCAGAACATATGTTACAGGTCAGCGGTAAAGCTGGACGTAGCAGATGGCAAGGACGTCGTCCTCGTGTTCGTGGTGTAGTAATGAATCCAGTTGATCACCCAATGGGTGGTGGTGAAGGCCGTGCTTCTGGAGGTCACCCACGTTCGCGTAATGGTATTCCAGCGAAGGGTTACAAGACTCGTACGCCTAAGAAGGCTACGAATAAGTATATCATCGAACGTAGAAAGAAATAATCTGAAAGTATATGGCACGTTCGCTTAAAAAAGGACCTTACATCCACTACAAGTTAGAGAAGAAAGTACTCGCTAATGTGGAGAGCGGTAAAAACACAGTGATCAAGACTTGGTCACGTGCATCTATGATTTCACCAGATTTTGTAGGTCAGACTATTGGAGTTCATAACGGTAAGACATTTATCCCCGTTTATGTGACTGAGAACATGGTAGGGCACAAGCTTGGTGAATTCTCTCCAACCCGCAACTTCCGTGGTCACGGAAAAAACAAGAAGTAATAAGAGATGGGAGCTAGAAAGAAACATGCAGCTGAAACGCTCAAGGCAGCGAAGAAAGCTATTGCAATTGCTAAGCTTAATGATTGCCCAACTTCTCCTCGCAAAATGCGTTTGGTTGCAGACCAAATTCGTGGCGTAGAGGTAGAGAAGGCATTGGCCATTCTTAAGTACAGCCCAAAAGATGCATCTAATCGTTTAGAGAAATTGCTATTAAGCGCTATCGCGAACTGGCAAGCAAAAAACGAGGGTGCAGATCTTGAAGAAGCTGGTTTGATAGTTAAAGAGATTAGTGTAGATAGTGGTCGTATGCTTAAGCGCATCCAAGCCGCTCCACAGGGTCGCGCGCACCGCATTCGCAAGCGTAGCAACCACGTGACGCTAATCGTTGGTAGTAAAGAATCTTAAAAAGGGAAGAATGGGACAAAAAACCAACCCTATTGGTAATAGATTAGGAATCATCCGTGGCTGGGATAGCCAGTGGTACGGAGGTCGTAACTATGGTGATAAAATCGCCGAGGATGCCAAGATTAGAAATTACATGTATGCTCGTCTTTCGAAGGCAAGTATTAGCCGTATCATCATAGAGCGCACATTGCGTTTGGTTACTGTTACAATTACAACGGCACGTCCGGGAGTAATTATCGGTAAAGGTGGACAAGAGGTTGATAAGCTTAAGGAAGAGTTGAAAAAACTTACCGGCAAGGAAGTTCAAATCAACATCTACGAGATTAAGCGTCCAGAATTAGATGCTAAACTTGTGGCAGACTCTATTGCTCGTCAGATTGAAGGCCGTGTTAGTCACCGTCGCGCAATCAAAATGGCAATTTCTGCAGCAATGCGCATGGGTGCAGAAGGTATCAAGGTGTTGATTTCGGGTCGTGTAAACGGTGCGGAAATGGCACGTTCAGAAATGTACAAGGATGGTCGTACACCGTTGAGTACTTTCCGTGCAGATATCGATTACCATTTAAGTGAAGCACATACCACTTATGGCCGTTTAGGCATTAAGGTGTGGATCATGAAAGGTGAAGTTTATGGCAAGCGAGATCTAAGCAACCAATTGGGTTCTACCAAGCCAGGTGGTCGTGGTGGTCGTGCTAAGCGTACTAACCGTAAATAACTTTTAGAGATGTTACAGCCAAAACGCACAAAACACAGAAAAGTCTTTAAAGGCAAAATGAAAGGTAACTCACAGCGCGGTGCACAGTTGGTATTCGGCGCTTACGGTTTAAAGTCATTAGATTCAAAATGGGTCACTGCACGTCAGATAGAAGCTGCACGTATCGCTGCAACGCGTTATATGAAGCGTGAAGGTCAGATGTGGATCCGTATTTTCCCTGACAAGCCAATAACGAAGAAGCCTCTAGAGGTTCGTATGGGTAAGGGTAAAGGTGGTGTTGAATATTACGCTGCAGTTGTTAAGCCAGGACGTATCATGTTCGAAATCGATGGTATTCCCTTCGATATCGCTCAAGAAGCTTTGCGTCTAGCTGCACAGAAGTTGCCAGTTCGCACCAAGTTCATAGTACGTAGAGATTTGCAAGAGTAAAAGTCATGAAGTACACTGAGATAAAAGAATTGGCTACTGCGAAATTAGCAGAGCGTTTGGCTGAGGAGAAGGCCAACTATATGAGCATGAAGTTGACACACAGCTTAAGCCCATTAGAAAACCCTATGCAAATTAAAGTTGCTAGAAAAAATATTGCTCGTTTGAGCACTGAATTGAGTACTCGCTCAACTGAAGAATAAGAGTATCATGGAAAACACAAGAAACTTGCGTAAAGAGCGTGTCGGCGTAGTAGCGAGCAACAAGATGGATAAGTCTGTTGTAGTGAAGGTTGAGCGCAAAGTAAAGCACCCTAAGTATGGGAAGTTTGTGAAGTTTACGAGCAAATTCCACGCTCATGACGAGACAAATGACTGCAACACGGGTGATACTGTAAGAATTATGGAAACTCGTCCATTATCCAAGACTAAAAATTGGAGAGTGGTTGAAGTTATCGAAAGAGCTAAATAATCATGGTACAGACAGAATCAAGATTAAGAGTAGCAGATAACACAGGTGCCAAAGAAGTTTTGGTCATTCGTGTGTTAGGCGGAACGAAAAGACGCTATGCAAGCGTAGGCGACAAGATCGTTGTAACTGTTAAAGCGGCAACGCCTGCTGGAACAGTGAAGAAAGGTCAAGTGTCTACTGCTGTTGTGGTACGCGTAAAGAAAGAAGTGCGTCGTCCAGATGGATCCTATATCCGTTTCGATGATAACGCATGTGTATTATTAAATACCGGTGGTGAAATGAGAGGTACTCGTGTATTCGGTCCTGTAGCTCGCGAGTTACGTGACAAGCAATACATGAAGATTGTTTCTCTTGCACCTGAGGTACTATAATCTTAACGATACAGATTAAGATGGCAAAGTTTAAAGTAAAAAAGGGAGATCAAGTAAAGGTTCTTGCCGGCGAAAGCAAAGGTAAAGAAGGCCGTATTGTACGTGTGATCCCTAAAATGAATCGCGTGGTTGTTGAAGGTCTTAACATGATTAAGAAGCACCAGAAACCAAGCGCGTCAAATCCACAAGGTGGCATTGTTGAAATGGAAGCTCCAATTCACATTTCAAACGTAGCACTAGTAGATCCATCTACTAATGAAGTGACGCGTGTCGGAAGAAAATTGGATGAGAACGGTAACCTAGTACGTTACGCTAAAAAATCCGGTGAGGTATTATCATAATGAGCATGAGACCTAGACTTAAGACTAAGTACAGCGAGGAGATCATCGCTAAGTTGGTAGAGGAATTTAATTACAGTAATGTAATGATGGTTCCAAAGCTTGAGAAGATCGTAGTAAGCCAAGGTGTTGGTGCAGCTGTAGCAGACAAGAAATTAGTAGATCAAGCGATCGCAGAAATGACGACTATTACTGGTCAAAAAGCGGTTCCTACAAAATCTAAGAAAGACGTGAGTAACTTCAAATTACGTAAAGGAATGCCTATTGGTGCTCGTGTTACGTTGAGAGGTGAGCGCATGTATGAATTTTTGGATCGATTAATCAGTGCTTCGTTGCCACGTATCCGCGATTTTCGTGGTATCAAGGCATCAGGCTTTGATGGTCGTGGTAACTACACTTTCGGTATCACGGAGCAGATCATTTTCCCTGAGATTGATATTGATAAAGTGAACCGTATTTCCGGTATGGATATCACATTCGTAACCTCTGCTTCAACTGATAAAGAAGCGAAGGCATTGTTAACAGCATTTGGTATTCCATTTACAAAATAACAGAGCAATGGCTAAAGAATCAATGAAGGCCCGCGAGGTCAAACGTGCAAAACTAGCTGCTAAATACGCTGCAAAGCGTGAAGCATTGAAAGCTGCAGGTGATTACGAAGGTTTGCAGAAGCTACCTAAGAATTCTTCTCCAGTTCGCGGTAGAAACCGTTGTAATTTGACAGGTCGTCCACGCGGCTACATGCGTCAGTTTGGACTTTCCCGTGTAACGTTCCGTGAAATGGCAAACCAGGGTTTGATCCCAGGGGTGAAGAAAGCTAGCTGGTAATTTTAGATTAAAGAGAATTATGAATACAGATCCAATTGCAGATTTTCTAACGCGTATTCGCAATGGCCAAACGGCTGGAATGCGTGTTGTAGAAATCCCTTCAAGCAAAACAAAAGTTTCTATTGCTGCTATCTTAAAAGATCAGGGATATATCCATGACTTTAAGGTTGAAGAAGTAGTTCCTCAAAACGTTTTGAAGGTTGCTTTAAAATATGATAGACTAACAAAGACTCCAGCGATTCGTGAAATCAAGCGTATTTCTAAGCCAGGTCTTCGTCAATACTTAGGTAGTGATACGCTTCCGCGTGTTAAGAACGGACTTGGTATTGCCGTAGTTAGTACGTCTAAAGGTTTAATGACTGACAAGCAAGCTCGCAAAGAGAATATCGGCGGCGAGGTTTTGTGTACCGTTAGTTAATATTTAATATTATGTCAAGAATAGGTCAAGCCCCAATTGCCGTGCCTACAGGAGTTGACGTTTCGATAAATGGAGACGTTGTTACTGTAAAAGGTAAACTGGGTGAACTCACTCAAGAATTGAGCAGTGGTATCACTGCATCCATTGAGGATAACATCATCACGGTTCAGCGTCCTGCGGAAACAAAGGAGCATAAGGCCAAACACGGCCTTTACCGTGCCTTAATCAATAACATGATTTTAGGAGTCAGCGTAGGTTGGTCACATTCATTAGAATTAGTGGGTGTTGGGTACCGTGCGTCTAACCAAGGACAGTTGTTAGATTTATCTTTGGGTTTCTCTCACAATTTCCTGATCAATATACCTTCTGAGGTAGCTGTTGAGACAACTATGGAGAAAGGTAAAAACCCCATAATCAAGTTTTCATCTCACGATAAGCAATTGGTGGGCGCGATAACGGCTAAAGTTCGCTCGTTGCGTAAACCAGAACCTTATAAAGGTAAAGGTGTCAAATTTGTAGGTGAGCAAATTCGCAGAAAAGCAGGTAAGTCTGCAAGTAAATAATAGATAGCAAATGGCATTAAGTAAATCAGAAAGAAGACTTCGTATTCGTAGAAGAATTCGCAAAGTAGTTACAGGTACAGCTCAGAAGCCACGTCTATCTGTGTATAGAAGTAACAAAGAAATTTACGCGCAATTGATTGACGACGTGAATCAAGTAACCCTTATGTCTTTCTCTTCTCGTAACAAAGAGTTGGAAGGCGCTACAGGTACTAAGACTGATAAAAGTTTCCAAGTAGGTGAAGGATTAGCTAAGCTCGCTATGGAAAAAGGTATAACTGAAGTTTGTTTCGATCGCGGTGGCTATCTCTACCATGGTCGTGTGAAACAATTGGCTGAAGGCGCTCGCAAAGGCGGCTTGAAATTCTAAAATGGCGAATACAATGCATAACGCACGTAAAGTAAAGCCTACGGGTATTGAATTGGTAGACCGCTTGGTAGCGGTAAACCGTGTAACTAAAGTAAATAAGGGAGGTCGTACATTCAGCTTTTCCGCTATCGTAGTGGTGGGTGATGAAAACGGTACTGCTGGTTTCGGTAGTGGTAAGTCTAAAGAAGTAAGCGAAGCGATTGCAAAGGCGGTTGAAGATGCTAAAAAGAACTTATTCCGTATTCCATTAGTAAAAAGTACGATTCCACACGAAGAGAACGGCAAGTTCGCTGGTTCGCGAGTATTCCTTCGTCCCGCATCCAGCGGTACTGGGGTAATTGCTGGTGGTGCAATGCGTGCAGTTCTTGAGAGTGTCGGTGTACACGACGTACTAGCTAAGAGTAAAGGCTCTTCTAATCCGCAAAACGTAGTAAAAGCAACTTTTGATGCTTTATTGAAATTGCGTGATGTTAAGGAGATCGCGAAAACTCGTGGTATTTCTGTGGACAAAGTTTTTAACGGATAATTCCTCAGAGGAAATGGCAAAAATTAAGATTACACAAAAACGCAGCGTTATTGGACGTAGTGCACGTCAAAAGGCAACAATGGATGCTTTGGGTCTGCGCAAAATGAACGCATCTGTAGAAGTTGAGGCAACACCTCAAGTTCTTGGTATGGTGCGCAAGGTGAATCACCTTGTAGAGGTTGTTGAACTTTAATTAAATAGATAAGAATGGATTTATCAAATCTCAAACCTGCGGAGGGTGCAACCCACAGCCGTAAGCGAGTAGGTCGAGGTGAAGGCTCCGGACACGGAGGTACCTCTACGCGTGGTCACAAGGGTGCGCAATCGCGTTCAGGTTACAGCCGTAAAATCGGTTTTGAAGGTGGTCAAATGCCGCTTCAGCGTCGTGTACCAAAGTTCGGATTCACTAATCCAAACCGTGTAGAATATAAGGGCTTGAACTTGGATACCCTTCAATCTCTTGTTGAAGCGAAAAAATTGAAAACCAAGATTTCTGTTGCTGATTTAGTGAACAACGGTCTTGTAGGAAAGAAAGAGTTAGTTAAAATTTTAGGACGTGGCGAAGTAACCATGAAATTGGATATAACTGCTCATGCATTTAGTAAAACTGCTACCGCTGCTATTGAAGCAAATGGTGGTACAGCAACGACTTTGTAATTAGATGAAACGTTTTATAGAAACCATTAAAAATATCTGGGCGATCTCAGAGTTGAAGGATAAAATCCTCACAACTCTTGGATTACTTTTGATATATAGAATTGGTTCTACGGTTCTTCTTCCTGGTGTTGATCCTGAAAGTTTATCGCAATTACAAGCGCAAACCTCTGAAGGTTTGTTGGGCGTATTGAATGCGTTTACTGGTGGTGCGTTTTCTCGTGCTTCAGTAATGGCTTTAGGTATCATGCCTTATATATCCGCATCCATTATCATTCAGTTAATGGGTATGGCAGTTCCTGCTGTACAGAAAATGCAGAAGGATGGGGAGAGTGGTCGCCGTAAGTTGAATCAAATTACGCGCTATTTAACCATTCTTATTGCCGGCGTTCAAGCGCCATCTTATTTGGCAAACTTGAGTGCTCAAGGTGTTTCCTTAACCTTAGATCCAGGTACTTTCTGGTTCCTAGCATGGGTTACGTTAACAACAGGTACCATTTTCGCAATGTGGTTAGGGGAGCGTATTACTGATAAAGGTATTGGTAACGGTATTTCCTTACTCATCATGGTTGGTATTATTGCCACGCTGCCTCAAGCATTTCTTCAAGAGATGTTAAGTCAGGTTGGCCAAGGTGCAGGATGGGTTGCTTTCATTATTGAGCTGTTCGCACTGTTCATTATTACCATGTTCGCTATTGCTTTAACGCAAGCTGTACGTCAGATACCTGTGCAATACGCTAAGCAAGCGGCAGGAGGTCGTGCTGTTTCTACGCAATCGGCGCGTCAATACTTACCGCTGAAAGTCAATGCGGCGGGTGTAATGCCGATCATCTTTGCTCAGGCAATCATGTTCATTCCTATCACCGTACTTCAGTACAGTGGTGCTGAAGGCGACAGTGTTAGCTGGTTGATTACAGTTTTTGGTAATATTCAGGGATTGTGGTACAATTTAGCATTCGCAGTCTTGATCATTGTGTTCACATATTTTTACACAGCGATTCAAGTGAATACAAATTCAATTGCAGATGATCTTAAGCGGAATGGTGGTTTTGTGCCAGGTATTAAGCCGGGTGCTCCAACAGCCGAGTTTTTAGATACTGTATTGAGTAGAATAACTTTCCCGGGATCCTTATTGCTCGCATTAGTGGCAATCTTGCCAGCGGTTGCGATGACAGTTGGATTGAATACGCAGTGGGCTTACTTCTACGGAGGTACTTCATTGCTTATTACAGTGGGCGTTATTCTAGATACATTACAGCA
The DNA here is from genome assembly GCA_003045825.1 of Bacteroidota bacterium. Taxonomy (GTDB): domain Bacteria; phylum Bacteroidota; class Bacteroidia; order Flavobacteriales; family Schleiferiaceae; genus UBA10364. Next base: position 415 of record PZPA01000003.1, on the reverse strand, counting down.
GATTGAAAGCTATTTGTTGAATAGACATTACGACGGTTTGATGAAAACCGGAAAGTTGAGAGGTAGAAATACACAAAGTACGTTTAGTTAAGATGGCGAAACAAAGCGCAATAGAGCAAGACGGAACTGTAACAGAAGCATTGTCAAATGCAATGTTTCGTGTAGAGTTAGAGAATGGTCACGTAGTGACAGCGCATATCTCAGGAAAAATGAGAATGCACTACATTAAACTACTACCCGGTGATAAAGTAAAACTAGAAATGAGCCCATACGATTTATCAAAGGCTCGTATAACGTACAGATACTAGAGAAATGAAAGTAAGAGCATCAGTTAAAAAGCGTAGCGTAGATTGCAAGATCGTTCGTCGCAAAGGACGCTTATATGTTATTAACAAGAAGAACCCCAAGTTCAAGC
>PZPA01000046.1 GCA_003045825.1 Bacteroidota bacterium | reverse complement strand
ATAGAGGCTCCACCTGCAAAAGAGGTATCGTACGCCGTGGAGGTTACTCCAAAATCATCTGAACCCGTGGAACCCAAGATGTATACGTTGCCGTTTTCGTCGCAATCCATGCTGTACGGCTGGTCTAGGTTGGATCCGCCGAGGTAGGTAGACCATAGTAGTTGGGAACCGTCGGAAGAAAATTTACTAATAGCCACATCAAATAGACCGCCATTAAAACTGATGTCAACCGCGCCTAAGGTCGTGGGGTATCCCGCACCAAAGGCTATACCTCCACCAATAGCATTACTGCTGTCGTCGAAGGTCGCTGTATACCCAAAGTTATCTACGGAACTGCCCGTATAGGTGCTGAAAATATAAATGGGATCGATGGTGAGCGGTTCATCGCGACGGAATCGGCCCAGGTCGTATCCTAGGTAGCCGTTAGTCTCCTTGTAACGTGCACGCACGGTATGCTCCTTTTGAAGCGCATAAGGCATTTCCTCCACGAGCGGTCCAAACCGAGTTTGAAGAACCAATTCTTTCCCTTTTACCTGCCAACCGTCTAATCCATGATAAGCAATAGAAATCTGTTCTGGATCAGCTCCGGCAGCAAGTTCCCAGTCAAACTTAAAACCACCGGCTGCCTCATATACCACTAAATCAATACCGGGATATACATTCCGTGCGCGCACCTTATGAAACGACTGTACACCTGAACGCCAAAAATCTTGCTTGCCCACAAAATAGCTTAAGGGCACATCGTAAGGTTCTTCCCCCATCCAATGCATGGTTTGTGAAGATTTAAAAACCATCGAAAAATGGTGATAATGCAGTGTATCTGAATAGTGATGGTGCTCGCCTATGTGTTCACTATGAAAATCAGCAGGATCTAGCACAGCAACTACCAGGGAATCTGGGGTAAGAAATAAACTGTTGGGACCTATTTGGATTTTAAAACTAAAGGACTCTTTCCATTGGCCCTCATTGTGCACAAAACCCTGCTGCGCCACCATAGGTAACGTCCATATCAGAGCAAGAAAAAATTTCCAATTGCGCATAGTTAGCAAGATAGCTACTATACTAACAGAATCTACGCCACATTGTGCAATCAATAGCGGCGATTACTCAATACTTTCTAATATTCGTCGGCGTTGGCGCTCTCGCCTTGCTTCATTAAGAATGCTTTAAGGAAGCGTTCGATATTCCCATTCATTACCCCGTCTACATCAGAAGTCTCTTCCGCAGTGCGCACATCTTTGACCAATTTATACGGATGCATCACATAGTTGCGGATCTGCGAACCCCATTCGATCTTCTTCTTACCTGCCTCAATCTCAGCACGTTTTGCATTGCGCGCTTCGATCTCCATCTCGTACAATTGCGATTTTAAAAGCTGAATGGCTTTCTCCTTGTTCCCCAACTGCGAGCGCGTTTCTGTATTCTCAATGATAATGCCTGTCGGCTTGTGTCTTAATCGTACACCCGTTTCTACTTTATTCACGTTCTGACCGCCGGCTCCTGAACTACGGAAGGTATCCCAGGTGATATCACTCATATTGATCTTAATATCGATAGTGTCGTCAACTAACGGAAAAACATATACCGATACGAAACTGGTATGGCGCTTGGCATTTGAATCAAAGGGTGAAATTCGTACGAGCCGGTGCACGCCGTTCTCTCCTTTTAAAAAGCCAAATGCATAATCTCCTTCAATTTCTATGGTCACGGTTTTTATACCCGCAACGTCGCCTTCTTGTAAGACCAGTTCTTTGGTCGTGAACCCTTGCTTTTCAGCATACATGAGGTACATACGCATCAACATGCTTGCCCAATCACAGCTCTCGGTTCCTCCGGCACCGGCAGTGATTTGAAGTACTGCACTCAGTTTGTCTTCCTCACCACTGAGCATGTTTTTAAACTCTAATTCTTCAATCCAGTCCTCGCACGCTTTAAAGGCCTGTTCAACATCCTCTTCGTCTAATTCCCCTTCTTTATGAAATTCAAGGCTTAGCTCCGCTTCGCCAAAAAGGGTTTGGGCCTTTTCAAATCCATCCACCCAAAACTTTATTTGGCGCAATGCCTTCAACGTGATTTCAGCCTTCTTAGGATCATTCCAGAATTCCGGTGATGCCGTTTTTTCCTCCTCATTTATGATGTGGATTCTCTTCTGCTCTAAGTTGAGATAGGTTTCGAGTCGTTCTAATCGCTCACCTAAAGATTTAATCTGCTCTGCTGTAACCATAGGATGGCAAAGTTAAGCATACCCTTGCTATCTTCACGCTTTAACAGTGAAAGACCATGTTTGAAGTTGACTTGCGCAGTGATACTGTGACCCGCCCTAGCCGTGCCATGTTGAATGCCATGATTAGCAGTCCAGTAGGCGACGATGTTTGGGGCGACGACCCCACTGTTTTAAAACTTGAGGCCATGTTTGCCGAACGCTTTGGTACGGAAAAAGCACTTTTTTGTGTAAGCGGCACGCAGGCAAATCAAATTGCTTTGATGTCTCACCTCAGCCCAGGCGACGAGGTCATCTGCCATCCCTATGCCCACATCTATAATTACGAGGGCGGTGGCATTGCGGCAAATGCACATTCCTCGGTTGTTTTCACCGGTGATGATCGCGGTATTATGCACCCAGAAGGAGTGCTAAGCTGCATCAAGGCCGACGATGTCCACTACCCGAAATCTCGGGTCCTAGCGATAGAAAATACCTCTAATAAAGGCGGCGGAACGTGCTACGAATGGGAAGAAATTGAGGCGCTTAGAGCAGTAGCCTCGAAACATGGGCTCACCTTTCACCTCGATGGTGCACGCCTTTACAACGCCCTTGTCGCCAAAAATCAAAGTGAAAGCGATTACGGCACTGCATTCGATTCCATTTCCATCTGTCTCTCCAAAGGTCTTGGCGCACCAGTAGGCTCGGTGCTTCTAGGCAGTGAGGAATTCATCCACCACAGCCGCAGAATTCGCAAACGAATAGGCGGTGGCTGGCGACAGGCAGGCCTTTTGGCCGGTGCTGCTATCTATGCACTAGAGAATAACGTGGACCGATTAGCCGAAGACCACGCCGCTGCCAGGGACATGGCTGAATTTTTAGGCCAGCAATCTTGGGTGAAAAATGTGGTGGCCCCCGAAACCAACATCTTGATCTTTGGATTGAACGAGGACATGAACCAAGAAGCATTCATCAGCACTTTGGCAGAGAAGGGAATTGGCATCAGCCAAATGGGTCCGGGAAAATGCCGCATGGTCTTCCACCTTGATGTTACGCCAGCTGGAATACAGAAGGTGAAGGAGGTATTAGCGTCCATTTAATACTGTATCCATGCCGAAGGTTAAGAAATGTCCGCATTGTAATGAAGACCATTCGATCATGTTCAGGGTACAATACAAACCTGCCGACAAAACCTGGTATTTCCTCTGTGAGGCGTGCGTTTTGGAAGTCAAGCCTGGAAACAGCCATTACCGCTACGGCGGCACTTGGAAGGGTTAAAGGGAACCTTTTCTTTCCTCCTCCACTAGATGATAAGCCCTATTGATCAACTCAAAAGAATACCCGCGGCGTTGCATTGCCGCGGCAAGTTGTTCCTTCGTCTTTGAGCCGAACCAGCGGTCGGCTAAATACAGTGCATTCTCTTCTACTCGCTCATGGGGAACTTGATTCAAGATCCTTTCTATAGTCACTCTTGGGATGCGGTGTTCCTGCAGGCCCAGTCGAATCCGCTTTGGCGCCCAATGCTTCTGATTGAGTTTGCCCTGACAATAGGCCTCCGTGAACCGGTATTCATCAAGGTAGTTTTCTTCCATCAAGGTGGCAATGACTTCTTCGTGACGTTCCCTCGGGAGTTTGATCAAATCAAGTTTGCGCTTCACCTCAAACGGGCTGCGTTCCTGATAAGCGCAATAGTGCTGAAGTTTCTGTAAGGCTTCTGTTGTCGTCATACCTATTAAATAACGAAAAAACCCACTGTCGACGTATGTCAACGGTGGGTTTTTATCTTCATTGCTTACTGTTTTTACAACGCATTGTTGTCCTTGTCCATCACTTTCCACTCTAACATGGTAAATGCATCACGCGGCACAACAACAATCTTTTTACCAAATTTCTTTTGCCAAGTTTTCTTGATACTACTAAAAAAACCTTTCGTCAAATACGACTCTATGAACGGGTGAACGTGAATGTACACCTCTCTCATTTCAATCTGAGCCAATTTCGAAGCCATGGCATCAATCACCTGTATAGGTGCTTCAACCAAATTATCTGGGTTTTCTTCGCGCGTTGTAATATTCGTTTCCGGGCGTACACGCTGACGTGTCAATTCCATCAATCCGAATCTTGAGATTGGAAGAATCTTGTGACGGGCACGGTCACGCTTCATCTCACTCTCCATTTTTTCATAAACCGCCTTGCGGTTTTCTGCGCTGTTCATGTCGATGAAATCAATCACCACAATACCACCCATGTCTCTCAAGCGCAATTGACGAGCCACCTCTACGGCCGCTAATAAATTTACTTGAAGTGCATTCGACTCCTGATTATCCGCAGTATTCGTGCGATTACCAGAATTCACATCCACCACATGCAAGGCTTCTGTATGCTCAATGATGAGGTACGCTCCTTTAGTCATGCTCACGCTGCGACCAAAAGCTCCCTTTATTTGACGATCCACACTGGAAAATTGGAACAATGGCATTTGACCGCTGTATTCCTTGACCATTTTAGATGCGCCTGGCTTGATTTCATCTAGATAATCTTTCACCTCTTCGCACAAATCTTTGTTGTCGATCGTGATAGAAGTAAAAGACTCGTTAAAGACATCGCGTAAAAACGCGCTTGCCCTGTTCATTTCACGGAAAATACGTACCGGCTTATTAGAACGCTTGATGCTCTTGTGGAGTTGAGACCACTTGCGTACCAGGTTATCTAAATCTGACTGTAATTCTTCCGCGCTCTGTCCTTTTGCGACAGTGCGTATAATGACACCAAAGCCCTTTGGCTTGATGCTTCTGACCAATTTTTTAAGTCTGTCCTTTTCGTCACGCTCGCGAATCTTTTGACTCACACTAACACGATTCGAAAAAGGAACCAATACTACAAAGCGACCTGCGATGCTAAGCTCAGCAGTGATTCTAGGCCCTTTTGTTGATATGGGCTCCTTCGTTATCTGAACGAGGATTTGATCACCTTGCTTTAGAACATCACCAATGTTACCCTCTTTCTCAATGTTGGGCTCTGCTTTGAAGTTGGTGATATTACTAAGTTGCTTGCCTTTTAAGGTTCGACGGAGATAGGTTTGCCAGGATTTTATCTGCGGGCCTAGATCGTGGTAATGAAGGAACGCATCCTTTTCATAACCGACATCTACGAACGCGGCATTTAGGCCGGTTGCCAGCTTTTTGACAGTGCCTAAATAGACGTCGCCAACGGAGAAGCTATCATCTCCTTTTTCCTTGATCAATTCCTGAAGTCTTCCGTCTTCAAGTAATGCAATATCTGCTTGGTCAGAACTAGCACTTATTACTAATTCTGTTTTCATACACTAAGAAGTTACTTCTTCTTGTGACGATTTTTTCTTAGACGCTTTTTACGCTTGTGCGTAGCAATCTTATGTCTTTTACGTTTTTTACCGCTTGGCATAATACTAAGTTTTAAGTGTTATTAATTCTATAAACCTTCTGCGAAGTCTTTAACACGATTCGCATCAGGGTATGTATTCAAATAGTTATTCGCGCTCGTCAAGGCCGCCGTGGTGTCGCCCACCTGCATCAAGGCCTGCACTTTGTTAAGCGTGTATAATTCGTTTTCTGGATGCAACTGGCTCAACTGGTGGAAACGATCTACTGCCTTTTCCCATTGGCCGCTCATCATTGAAAAGTTACCCAACCAAAGCAACGCTTTTTCATGGTTCGGGTCTTCTCTAAGTACCTCTAAAAGCATTCCTATGGCTTGCATGGGTGCGCCTTCTCCATTCTGGATGATGGCCACGGCTTCATCAACCTTCGCATCTAAAGGATTACCTTCCTCAGAAGTAATCGCTTCGACATCCTGATGCGGTGTCCTGGGTAACTGCCAAAGAACCAATGCAATTACAACGGCGCCAAAGAATGCTATGAGTGTACTTTTCTTCAACTTATTCTACAGGTACGCTTTCCTTAACACCTTCAACGAAAACCTTTGCAGGCTTGAAGGCTGGAATGTAATGAGCAGGAATAACAATAGTCGTATTCTTTGAAATATTACGACCAGTCTTCTGGGCACGCTTTTTAACAATAAAAGAACCGAAGCCTCTTAAGTAAACGTTACTTCCATCTTCTAGACTGTGTTTGATTTCTTTCATGAAGCTCTCTACAACTGCTTGTACATCACCTCTCTCCATTCCTGTTTTATCAGAAATCTTAGTAACGATATCTGCTTTCGTCATTTGCTCTATACTTTTACGTCCCTTGGGACTTGGTTAATGAGGGGTGCAAATATACACCTACTTTCCTTATTCACAGCCTCCAAGAATAAAATTATCTCTAGCCCGCACTGGAACAATGGATAGATTTAACACGTTCAGAATCAGCATAGAAGCCTTCTACCGAGCGCACAAAAGGGATTTGCCTTGGCGCAAGGAAGTCCCTGTCCCCTATGAAGTGTGGTTGAGTGAAATCATTTTGCAACAAACAAGAGTCGCGCAAGGCACCCCTTACTTCGAAAAAATATTGGCCGCATTCCCCTCTGTAGAGGCGCTGGCAGGGGCAGAAGAAGATCACTTATTGGCGCTTTGGACCGGATTAGGCTATTACAATAGAGCTCGAAATCTTCAAAAGGGCGCAAAACAGATAGTAGCCGATTTTGACGGTCAGCTACCGAACAGTTTTGCCGAATTATTGACCATAAAAGGAATTGGACCCTACACTGCCGCGGCAATCGCTAGTATTTGCTTCAAAGAGAAAATTGGAGTAGTAGATGGAAATGTGTACCGAGTACTGAGCCGTTATTTTGGCATCGAAACCCCCATTAATAGTAGTAGCGGTCAGAAAGAATTTCAGGCCCTAGCGAATGAATGTATCGCGGGAACAAAACATCCAGATCTTTACAACCAAGGGATAATGGAGTTTGGCGCATTGCATTGCACACCTAAGAAGCCCCATTGCATGACTTGCCCTATTGCAGATTCCTGTCATGCACATAACAGCGGTACCGTTCTAGAACTCCCGATAAAACTAAAAAAGGGAAAACGCTCGAAAGAGACGATTCATTTTGGAGTGGTTGAAAGAGAAAACCTTGTCGCACTAAAAAAGCGAGGAACAGATAGTATTTGGGCTGGACTTTATGAGTTTCCACGACTCAATGATGCACCGGAACAGGGCCAATTGATGGCTGAACCCATAGTCCATAAGCTATCACACAAAGACCTCTATTGTAGTTTTTGGGCCGTATCCGAAGATGAAATTTCTGGAGATTTTAACTTCTATTCGAAGCCTGAAGCGCAGCAATTAGGCATGCCAATTATCATTGCTGACTTTGTTGCGAAAAAGCTGTAAATGGGCGGTGAAATTTGCCTAAATTTGATTTAGAATAACATCAAAACAACTCGCACATGGCCGGTACGCTAAACAAAGTAATGCTCATTGGAAACCTTGGGAAGGATCCTGAAATTCTACATTTTGATAATGGCGGTTCAATCGTGAAATTTCCACTGGCTACCTCAGAAACGTATACAAATCGTGACGGCCAGCGCGTAACGAACACTGAATGGCACAACATTATCATCAATGCCAAAGGATTGACAGATGTTGCACACAAATACCTCAAAAAAGGCCATAAAGTATATCTAGAAGGCAAGATAAAAACGCGTAAATGGCAAGACCAAACGGGCGCAGATCGTTACAGCACTGAGATTCAAGTTAATCAAATGACTATGCTTACCTCTAGAGCGGAAGGCGAGGGCATGTCAAACGAAGGTGCTTCAAACTATGGTGCCCCGGCTGCTTCGCAACCAGCTCCCGTCCAAAAAACGGGAGACACAGCGCCATCAGTTGCTGCAAACCAAGAAGAAGATGACCTACCCTTCTAAGTCGAACTAACAACAAAAATTTGGAAACAGAGCCTCCCAGTACACTGCTTCAATTATTAACCATTGACGCTTCAACCATCACCGGTGTGGTTTTCATTGTCGTACTTATCGCCCTATTACTTTTATCTGCCTTGATTTCTGGTTCGGAGGTCGCATTTTTCTCTCTAGGGGCGGGAGAACTCGAGGAACTCGAAGACGAGTCGACAAAACACAACCACATAAGAGAATTATTAAGTCAGCCGGAAGAATTACTCGGCACTATATTGATATCCAACAACTTTGTAAATGTTGGCATCGTCATCCTCTCCACATATTTACTGAATACCTTTTTCTCGCCCGAACTCTGGAGTCCGTTATTGACCTTTATTATTGAGATTTTAGCCATTACAGGAGTGTTATTGCTCTTTGGCGAAATTTTACCTAAAGTATATGCGAACACGGCCCGATTAAATTTTGCACGCTCCGTTGTCCCCTTCATTTTCCGTCTGCACAAAATCTTAAAACCCCTCAGTAAACGCCTCAGCAAAACAATCAATAGAATTAATATTGAAGGTCGAGGACCTTCGCTGAGCGTGGACGACCTGGAGCAGGCGCTTGAATTGACTAATGATGAGGATTCTACCGAAGATGAGCAACGTATTTTAAAAGGCATCGTCCGGTTTGGCTCGACCACGGTCAAAGAAGTAATGACTCCACGTACCTCTGTTATCGCCATAGATATTAAAGCACCATTTCACGATACACTAGCACACATCGTCGATAAGGGATATTCGCGCATTCCCGTGTATGAAGATCAATTGGACCAAATCAAAGGCTTACTCTATGTTAAGGACTTACTTCCTTATGTAGATGCCTCAGATAATTTTGGATGGCAAGATTTAATTCGCACACCATTTTTTGTCCCTGAAAGTAAAAAGATCGACGATCTATTAAAGGAATTCCAACAACGTCGCATCCATTTAGCAATCGTAGTTGACGAATTTGGCGGGACCTCAGGAGTGATTTCGCTCGAAGATGTCATTGAAGAAATTGTTGGTGAGATTAGTGATGAATTTGACGATGATGATTTGGTATACAGCAAACTGGACGATCATAACTACGTTTTTGAGGCGCAGACGCCGCTAATAGATTTCTGTCGCGTACTTGATTTACCTAAGGATATTTTCGAATCGGTCGATGGTGAAAGTGATTCACTTGCTGGACTTGTTTTAGAATTGGCTGGCAAATTTTTAGAGAAGAACGAAGAGATCACCTACGAAGCGTTTACTTTTAAAGTAGAAAGCGTGGATCAACGCAAATTAATTCGCATCAAAGTAACCGTTAACCCAAATCATGAAGCATAGTCTTTTCTTAGTGCTGTTTGCACTGCTTTGTTCTTGTAGTGAAGACCCCGTTGCTCGACCCAATGGACTAATGAGGATTGGTTTGCCGGCCCAGTTAGAATATGCTGACTTGCCCTTTGAAGCGCCGTTTGATGTTAAAATAAACGCTGAAGCAAAAGCCATTGAAAAAGAGGTGTTGTCCGATGCGAATACCCAAGAGTTTTGGATGGATCTTGCTTATCCATCTATCTTAAGTACCGTTCAGTTCACGTATAAGCCTGTGACTGAAAATCTTGAAGAATTGGTCCGGGATGCGCAACAGCTCGCCTATAAGCACACCGTAAAAGCAAGCGGTATGCGGGAACAATTCTTTGCCTATCCAGAAGAAAGGGTGTATGGCTTGTACTATGAATTTTCTGGCGCCTCAGCGACCACCACACAGTTTTACGCTACGGACAGTTCTAGACACTTTGTTAGAGGTGTATTATACCATTACAGCACCCCAAATGCAGATAGCCTTGCTCCAGTCACCCAATTTATGCGCGAAGAAATTCTAAAAATGATTGGGACATTACAATGGAATGAATCCGAAGAAAGCAGAGATTAATCCTACGCATTAAGGTTTACGAAAACTTAGAAAGAGCGGGTAGCTAATGGAAGCTAAAATCCCAATGCTCAAAACTAAATGTACCGGCTGCATCGCCTTTGGCAATCCCAAGAAATACAGCACCACACCGACCGTCCACTCTAAACCAATGGCGAAAATTAATGCACCAAAACCCGGTACAGCAGCTTGGTGCTTTTTACGCAGGTAATATAAAAAGCTGGTTGCGATCAAAATAACCCAAGCAAAACTGCGGTGTATTTTGGGCATCATCGCTTCTATAGAAGGGATGACATTTAACCTAGAGACGGCGGCATCGTGACCTAGAGCGGCATCTACGAGCTCTCTTGTTTGCGTCCCTAAGAATATTTGGATAACGATCAATAACAACAGAAACAGTAGCCCATTTCTTACCGGGCGTGGCAAAGGAGCTGGCGCTTTCGTATTTCTTGCGCGCAAGGCCAAAAGAAGTAATACAATGGCAACCGATCCCATCATATGTATGGTAATTTGGTTGGGTACGAGGTTACCGTCTACAACCATTTTACCCAACCATGCTTCAAAGAGAAGTAAAATGAGTACGCCCACTGACAAAATAGAATTCCCCCAATTTTTTCTTGACCGGGCCACTGCAACGACGGCTAATGCCAATACAGGAAGCCCGCTCAAAGCGCCTATAAGTCTATTGATATATTCAATCCAGGTATGCACCGGGTTAAAGATGTTATAGTCGTGCTTCGTAAAAACGGCCCAATTCATCGTATTAAAATCTTCGGCAGTTGTGAAATCTACTTGCGCTACCCAAAAATTTCCATCTTTCAAAATCATTTGCCCTTCCTGAAAACTTTTAGAAGGTGCCCAAGTCAATGTTTCAATAGACGTTGGAGGAATGGCATATCCAAAGCATTGCGGCCAATCCGGACAACCCATTCCAGAACCGGTTGCTCGCACGACAGACCCCGCCACAATGACAAGAAAAATGAGTACTAAACTTATTGTGGCTAATCTTCGAACCAGGGGATTGCGCTCCATGGATTAGTGGTCTAAAAGAGTGGCTGTATAAAATCCACCACCCGCTACATTAGCAACCTCAGCAATGATGTCGTTCGCGCTTATTAAGGTGCTGTCAAAACGCACAGTAGCTGTGCTGTCCTCAAAGACAATGTGGAAATCAGAAATCCCCGCAGTCGCATTTAACTTTTGTTCAATCGCTCCTTTACACCCCATGACACAAGTCATACCCGAAATAAAGAGTTCCTGCGAAGCATTGGCTACAACACTATCTTTCTCTTGCACGGTAGTAGGAAGTGTGATCACCTCAGGCTCGGGCGATTTACAAGCCGTCGTGGCGGCAAAAACAGAAAGAATGAGGACGAAATTTTTCATAGTAATGAACTTTACAACAAAATTACGGACGCATTGGTTTACAATGGTGTCTTTTGTCACAAATTTGCAGCATGTCTAAAACTCAACCTTCACACCATCCAGCGCTTCCCTGGATCATGTTTATCAGTCTTGCACTCATCTGGGGTTCGAGTTTTATTCTGATGAAACGCGGACTCACCTCTTTCACATACACGCAAGTGGGTACCCTTAGAGTGAGCATCGCGGCACTCTTCATGTCCGTTATTGGTTTCAGACATTTCAAGCTTTTCGAACGGAAAGATCTGGTTTCACTTGCCATCGTGGGATTTTTAGGAAATGCCATACCCTACGTGCTCTTTCCGTTAGCAGTGAATCATTTAGACAGTGGTGTTGTAGGAATAATTAACTCCCTTGTTCCATTATTCACTGTATTGATTGGCGGATGGTTTTTCGGACAAAAAGCCACCGGTACACAATGGCAAGGTGTAGCCGTTGGTCTCTTAGGTGCTGTGCTGCTCATCCTACCCTTTGAAGAGATTTTAAATGGTGGATTCGCTATCGAAGGAGAATTGGCCTATGGATTCTTCGGAGTACTTGCGACCATGATGTATGGCACCAGCGTGAACACTTTAAAGACGAATTTACCGCACCTCAAAGCATTGACTATCACAACGCTAAGCTTAGCAACAGCTGCACCTTTTACCATCGCCTTTAGCCTTCTTAGTGGCGTTACTGAAGTCTTTAAAACGGACCCCAACGCCTGGACCAATTTTGGCTATATCGCCGTTTTAGGCATTTTAGGAAGTGGTATTGCCGTCATTATTTTTAACCGTCTCATTCAAATCACCACGGCCTTATTTTCGTCCTCCGTTACTTATGCTATCCCTGTCGTTGCCATTCTTTGGGGCATTTGGGACGGTGAGCACATTTTATGGAACCATCTTCTGGGATTGGGCGTGATTATCACCGGAATTTATTTGGTCAATAGGCGTAAATAAAAATCCCCGCGACAAACGCCGCAGGGATTTCAATATTTCAGTGGAAGGGATCGCTTATTTCCAAGTGACCTTATCTACAGTTATTGTAAAAGATTGCGGACCTGCGCTCTGTGAAATAGATTTTACAAAGATCAATCCGTTCACTTCCTGCCACGAATCATAAACCGTTGTCACAGTGACATCGCCTTCTGGCCCTTCAGTCGTCTCGGTACTCATGTGCAATAAACCGGTCGCAACATCAAAGTAATGCACGGCATCACCGTCTGTGATTTGATAAACATCCTTACCGGCCATTAACGTCTGACCGTCAAAAGTGATCGAACTCATATCGTCTAACCACGCTAACTCGCTTATCACATACTGAGCTTCTTTAGCCGTCGAAGCCAATTCATCGCCTTCAAGTGTGGCATTACCGCGCATACCGCTACTATTTGCTTCGCCGTCTTTGTATTCAACTTTCATCAAAGTCATGCCCTGCATACTTTGCTCGGTAACATAATAGCTTGGTACGATTTTCTTGGAGTACATGCTTACAGCCCCCGGCATCCCTGGGGCAACTAGGCTCATCTCTTGTTCCAATTCTTTGATATTCTGGAACGCTTCTGCTCCACCAATAGCGTTGAAGAAAGCATTTACCACGGTTTCCTTTGTCACACCTTCTGGTGTAAATAGGAAGGTTGGAGCATCAGTGCTCGCGCCATTTGCATCGAAATACTCGACAGCGCCAAAAGCACTAAGCTTACCGGCAACATCTTGTGCCTTACCGACTACGGTAATGGTCAAATGATCCGCATCCATATACTGATTAGAAACGCGAAGCACGTCTTCCGCGGTGACCGCATCGAGTCTAGCTAAATAGTTGTTGTAATAATCTGCTGACAGATCATAGCGAGCGATGTTCAGCGCGAAGTTTGCTGCAGACGCAGGACTTTCTAGTGAACGCCCGAAAGAACCGCTTAAACTAGCCTTTGCTGCAATGAGATCATCTTCAGAGACAGCCTCTGTACGCATTCGACCGATTTCGTTTAAAAATTCAGTGATCGCACTATCCGTAACCTCATTGCGCACCTTAGCCGATGCACCAAATGTGGCGTTAAGCTCATCCACTCCAAAGTTTGAATAGGCGCCATAAGTGAATGCTTTATCCTCACGAAGATTCGTAAACAAGCGGCCTGACATACCACCACCTAAAATTTGGTTCGCGACACGCAACGGCTCAATATCCGGATGACCGTGCGGCAAATCAATGATATTACCCAACCAAACGACAGACTGAACTGCGCTCGGTTTATCCACCATAACAACTCGCTGTGCTGCTGGAACTGCAGTCTTCGCGTACGCGTGTTGTGGCACCTCTGCAGGCGCCCACTTTTTCAAAGCCTTCTTTAATTTCTTTTCCGCATCCTTTGCTGTAATATCACCAATGATGACCATGTAGGCGATGTTAGGTCTGAAGTAGGTATTGAAATAAGCCTTGCAATCCTCAACCGTAATCGTCTCTACGGTTGCTTCCGTCATAACCTCACCATAAGGATGTTCCAAACCATAAAGTGTGGCACCGCGTAAATTGCCTGAAATCGCATCTGGATCATCGGCATTAGCCTGCAGTCCTGAAAGCATTTGTGACTTTAGCTTTTCAAACTCTTCTTGTGGGAAGGTAGGATTCAGGAGAACATCAGAAAGAATATCGACCAATTGATCCGTGTATTTACTTAAGCCTCCGATACGAATGGAAGATGCACTAGTGCCAAAATTGGCTCCCATAAAATCTACTTCTTCGTCTAAAACTGCCTTTGATCTATTTGCCGTACCAGCACCTATCATATCTCCGGCAATACTCACATAGCCGGCTTTTGATGCCTCAACAATAGGATCTCTATCAAGAATCAAAGACATCGAGATTCTTGGAAGTTTGTGGTTTTCAACCACGAATACCTTTAATCCGTTTTTCAACTCAAATTGCGCTGCAGAACCTAATTCAATGGATCGTGCAGGGGTCGGCTCAGGAGCCGTTGTACGGTCAATAGTTACCTGTGCAGTTAATGTTACTGCAGTAAATAGACCGATAATAGAATACATTAGTTTTCTCATGGTAGCGGCTTATTGTGCGTTAGTAGCTTGTGGTTCTTCACTTTTAGGAAGGTATTTCAATACCACTCGATTATCCTTAACCAAGTATTGTTGCGCCACACGCTGAATATCTTCTCTTGTTACATTTTGATAACGGACCAATTCCGTATTGATCAAATCTGCATCACCATAATAGGTGTGGTAATCTGCCAATGATTCGGCAATACCAGCCATCGTGGAATTGCTCTGAATAAAGCCACTTTCCATCTGGTTCTGAATTTTCTCAAACTCACGTTCCGAGATTAATTCTGTCTGAAGTTTTACGATCTCCTCTTCCAAAGCCGGGGTCATATCATCAATACCCTTGCCTGCATTGGCCAATGAGAAGGTGATGAATGCACCTCCTTGCTCCAACGTGAATGGAAAAGCAAATACCTGCAATGCAGTTTGATCTTGATCTACCAAACGCTTGTACATCCTTGAAGATGGACCGCCACTAAGAACAGTAGATGCCATTTGTAACGCATACGCGTCGTCAGAAGTCTGCGGTGGCATTCTATATCCCATCATAACCGCTGGTAACTGTATGTTGTCGTAAACCGTCAATGATTTTTCACCACCTAAAGCAGGCTCCTCAACGGTTGGCTGTACCACTGGTTCGCCTGCCGGAATTGACCCAAAGTAAGCCGCAATCAATTCCTTAGTTTTTGCTACGTCGATATCACCAGCGATACTCAACGTTGCATTGTTTGGAATATAAAACTTCTTGTAGAAGGCCATGAATTCGTCTAATTGCGCGGCATTCAAATGATCCATAGAGCCTATAGGAACCCAATTATACGGGTGTTCTGAATATAGATTCTTCATCATGTTCTCCAACCATGAACCGTAAGGCTGGTTGTCTACGCGCTGGCGTTTTTCCTCTTTAACTACTTCGCGTTGCGTCTCCACACCGATCTGCTGTATGTTCGCGTGCATCATACGCTCACTTTCCAACCATAATCCTAATTCCATCTGATTGGACGGGAGCAATTCATAGTAAAAGGTTCTGTCTTGCGAGGTATTTGCATTCAGTGCGCCACCAGCATTTGTGACGTAGCTATCAAACTCGCCTCTCTTGATATTCTCTGAACCTTCAAAAAGAAGGTGTTCGAAAAAGTGTGCAAAACCTGTACGTTCTGGGTTTTCATTTTTACTACCGACGTGGTACAATACTGTAACAGCGGCAATAGGGGTCGTGTGATCTTCGTGCAGTATGACGTGTAGACCGTTGTCCAAATCATACTCTTCAAAGGAGATGTTGTTCTGAGCCTGAGCTCCACCTGCTAAAAGCAAGGCTCCAAATAATAAAAGGCGTTTCATGAAATAGGTTAATTTTCTGATATTCGCCCAAATATACGAGGCACAGCTGCGCGGCCCTAATGAAGTTCTGGTAGATTTTTTTACATCAGATTATTTTAACACTTTGTTTATCACGACTTTCTTGTATATTTGCAGCCCTTAAAAACAAGTATAATGTACGCAATTGTAGAGATAGCAGG
>PZPA01000045.1 GCA_003045825.1 Bacteroidota bacterium | reverse complement strand
GCCATGATGGCGCGGTGGGCATGGATGGCTGCGCTCATTCCTGAGGCACACAAACGGTTAACCGTTTCGCCAGGAACGCTCCACGGAAGTCCGGCCAACAGTGCTGCCATACGGGCTACGTTTCGGTTGTCTTCACCGGCCTGGTTTGCACAGCCTAAAATCACGTCATCAATAGCTGTAGGATCCAAGTCAGGATTCTTTTCCATGAGTTTAGCGATGGTCATGGCCGCCAAATCATCTGTACGTACTGCGGCAAGCGTGCCTTTAAATTTTCCAATAGGCGTACGAACGCCGTCTACGATATAGGTCTGTTTCATAGGTTCCATTCTTTCGAGGTGCGGTATACGGTTCCTTTGAACCATGCTACGCGCTGCCCTGAAGTAGTTGTGATGTCTATTTGATACAACCCTGTTTTATGCGTTTCACTCAATAAGGTTGCAAATGCGGTGAGCTCTTCCCCTGCGCGAACCGCGTGGAGGTGATGTATACTGGTTTCAATAGAAAGACTTTGACGGCCGCTGCCGTTTGAAGCAAAGGCAAGGGCCGAATCTGCGAGAGAGTAGGTGATGCCCCCGTGCGCGATGTGAAAGCCGTTGGTCATTTCGTCACGAACGGTCATTTTTAAAGTAGCCTCGCCAGGTGCGTTAGACACGACAGTAATGCCCAGCCATTGGCTGAAAGCGTCGTTCTTCATCATGTGGCCTACTATTTCCTTCGCTTGATCCATGCTATGTGTCGCTTTCTGTTTTGTCTTGAAGTACTGCCATTTCCATCGCTTCGATGGCGCAATCGATCAAGAAAAGTACGTTGCCTTTAGCCTCTTCTGTAGTCGTATTATTCTCTACCACGTAGAGGTACAATTCGCTCAAGGTGTTTGGCGAACTGCTCAATTTAATAAGCGCAGGAATATCCAGGCCGTGCTCCTCTTGGTGCGATTCATAGACTTCCAATTTCTCTTCAATAACACCTTGCCATTTCTCATTGCTAAGCATGGTCAAACGCCAACCCATTTTCTGAAAGGACCATTTTAACAGCAATACCGATTTCAACATCCAACTGTGCGTCCCGTCGTCCATGCCTTCGTCGGCCTCCATCAACGTACCCATAATATAGGGTTGCTGCTCCAATAAGTCCATGAAGTTCTGCTGGTATACGTTGTCCGTCCAGCCCTCTACTTCCATGATTGAATCTTTGAGGCTCACTGCCCCGGCGTTTTGAGGTGTATTCATGTCTACGAATTTAAGCATAAAAAAACCCCGAGCGTTTCCACTCGAGGCATTCCAACTAACACATCAAAATATGGACGACGCCACATTGAAGTTTAATGTATATCAAAATGCGTTTTCAGTCCGTGACTCATATCACGACTTATCCCTCCCGTTATTTATTGGACTTGATCATTATTCGGTGTGGAATACCGTCTTCGAGAAACTCCTCCCCTTGAGCTACATAGCCCAAACGACCGTACCATTGAAGTAGGTACGATTGTGCCATAATAACCACGTCCCGCTCGCGCTCAAACAAATCCCAGGCCCATTCTTCTGCCCGTACCATAAGTTCGATTCCCAATTCCTTGCCACGCGCCGATTTTTCAACAACTACGCGGCCTATACTGACCTGAGGATAGGCGGTTCCTGGAGGCAAGATGCGGACATAGGCAACCACTGCTCCCTCGGTGTTTTTAGCATAAAGGTGGTAGCTGTTTTGATCGTGATTGTCTAAATCTAGATACACACAATCCTGCTCTACAACAAATATGTCTGAGCGCAACCGAAGTAATGCATACAAGTCGTTTTTCGGAAGGGATTCGAAGGTATGTCTATGCCACTGCATGTTGATTTCGTTTTTGAATGAGTTGGTGGTAAAGTAGGACGATTAAAAATTGGACCCCAAGCAAGGTAGCAACCGTACCGGCTATAGACGTATCCATCCAACGGCTGAGGGCATAGCCACCCAATGCCGCGAGTAACGCAATACTGCCTGCCCCGATAAGGAGGAGGTGTAATTTCTCAACCAAAAGGTAGGCTGTTGCAGCGGGAACGACGAGCAGAGCCACCACTAAAATCGCGCCAACACTTTCAAAACTCACTACGGTAGCAAAACTCACCATGGCCATTAAGCTGAGGTTCCATGCGGCCACACCTATACCTAGAACGGCGGCATAATCTTCATTGAAACTGGACATTTTCAGTCCTTTAAAGCCAATAAAAGTGTAGGCCAAAACTGCGAGAAGAAGAAGCCCAGAAGACCAAAGGGCAATGGGTCCCATGTTTAGACCGCTGAACGACCATGTATTAAAGGGCACATAGGCAATCTCCCCGTACAGCACGCATTCTTGATCTAAATCCACGCTATCGCTCCAAAAGGTGATCAGTATAACCCCTAGAGCGAACAGCGTAGTAAACGTCATGCCAATACTGGCGTCGCTTTGAACCTTTAATTTTTTACGTAACAATTCTATAATAATCGTAGCTAAAACACCTACCGCCGCTGCGCCTATGAACATCCACAGTGAGGCACGACTTTGGCTTAACCAATACGCCACGGCAATACCGGGTAGTACTGCGTGCGAAATAGCATCGCCGACCATGGTCATTTTACGCAGTACGAGGAAAGCGCCCAGGAGGGCACAAGAAACTGCGGTAAAAACCGCCGTTAATGCTATGGCGAGGGTTGGGGTCATTAACGTAAGTAGTGTGCGAGGGGAAATCTGTAACTAACGCCTGTTCCAAAGAAAAGGCCACTGGTATTGAGCCGAGTGTCCACGTAAGGGCTGAGGTCAAATCCAGCGTAAATATCTAATTGAAGATCGTTTGACAACAGCTTGGTGAACCCGCCGTCAAAATAGGGCGTCCCAAACAGTTGCTGCCCCTGTAGCTGCCAGTTGCTAAAATACTCCGCATACACACCGTAGTCATTGCCAAGATCATAGCCTAATGCTAAGGAGAACATTCCGCCGTCCACGAAGCCATTAGTGCCGTTCATGCCGCCAGAAATTCCAATATTGCTTGCAATACCAAGCCGCTGAGTCAATCCCTTTTCCAGCATGAGTCGCTGTTCGTGGAAGACCACATTTCCTTGGGCTGGAGCGCGGTAATCACCCGCGGCAACCCATGGTAACGTGAGGTGGCTCAACCAGGTGGTTTGTGGTAATAGATCTGTTTCCTTAAAGAGATTGTACTTGAACCCAATGGTCACTGGATTTACGCCTGTTGTACGGAAGGGGTCATTCCAAGTGTCTACTATATCTATGCGCTGTGTATTCGAGTTAATCACTGCACGCATTTCAAATTTTCGATTGATCCCAAAGCGCAAGACCTGCTCGATTTGATGCGCGTCAGAGATACTGGTCAACGATATTCTTTCTTCCGCATGCGAAAACTGATACCCGCCTTCGTACTGAAACCATCCTACTGGAGTAATCTGTGCACTTTCGGTAATATCCGGTCTATCTGTCGCAATGGCTGGCATACCCACAAACACGGGTGTTAATTCAACACCGTCAGCGTCAATATCATTCATCTGTGGACGCTCCTGCGCCATGACCCAAAAAGAGGAGGCCAATAAAATCACAATACTAATCTTCTTCATAAGGAATAGGACTTTGGTGAGGATCCACTTCGGGATTCCCCAATTCTTTAACTATTAATGCCTCTATTTCAGGGGTAATGATGTGTTCCATGGTTTCGGCCTGGGGATGAATATGATCTGCGGCCATGCCGAGACGCTCTGTGAGGTATAGCTCCCACAATCGGTGTAATCGAACCACACGACGGCCCTCTGTGCGGCCTTTTTCAGTCAAAGCAAAACCATCTGCGCGCTCCACCAATAAATACTCTTTTTTCAAAGACCGTAGCGTCTTGCGTAACCCTTCAAGGTGCTGGCGCCTTATCCCGACTATGGTTTCCGACGTCATTGCGACGGTATGACCCTCTCTTTCTTCGGCGCCATAAAGCAGTTTCAAAAGGTTTTCACGCTGGGTTTTTAATTGGTTTCCTCTAGCCCGTTTTCTGCGAGGAAGCCATCCGTTTTCAGGGGCGATAAGAAGCGAAATAAATGCGATGCCGCCCAAAGCAAGCACAATCCACGGTCCCGTTGGCATTTTTGGCAGGCTCGCGCTAATAATTGTTCCAACCACTGCCGCGGTAGCCGCAAAAACAGCCGAAAGTACAAGCATCAAGCGCAATGAAGCGGTCCAAGATCGTGCGGCGGCGGCAGGTGTGATCAACAATGCGGCCATCAACACGACGCCAACAGATTGAATGCCTACTGTAACCGCCAAGACGGTAAGTACGGTGAAAACAAATCGGATCAATTGTATAGGCAGGCCAATGGCAGCGGCAAAATCTTCATTAAAGGTCATTAACTGAAATCCCTTGAAGAAGAGCGCAACACTAGCAAGCAACACCAATGCAAGGGCGCCAAAAACGTACAGATCAGACAGCGTAATGGCGGCGGCTTTACCTAAAAGGAACCGCTCTAGCCCCGCCTGTTGACCCTGTCCCGTGCGCTGGACCGCTGAAAGCAACATGATGCCGAAGCCGAAAAACGTTGAAAGCACTAGGCTGATGGCTGTATCTCCTTTCAGTTTTGTGCGTTGCTCGAGAAAACTTATGCCGTAATGAGCCGTAAGACCCGCGACTAACGCGCCAAGAATTAAAAAAACCGGATTGCGTCCGTCTCCAATAATAAATGCGAGCACCACCCCAGGAAGAAGTGCATGGGCTATCGCATCTCCAACTAAACTCTCTCCCTTTAAAAAGCTGAAAACACCCACCACGGAGGACGAAGCCGCCAACAGTAGCGTGCCAATAAGCACTTTTATGAAAATAGGATCAAACATTAATCTTTCGGTTGGTCTTCTTTAAAATCTGGTTCGCGAAGCGGGAATTCAGTATCTGAAATGAGGTCGCCTAGTTTTGAAAGAACCGTTAAACGGCCGCCGTAGGCTTCCTGCAATAGTTCTTTTGTAAAGACCTCTTCTTTTGGACCGGCTGCAACTAGTCGTGTGTTGAGCAACACAATCCAATCAAAATATTCGTTCGCTGTCTGTAAATCATGGTGCACAATGACGACCGTTTTACCCTCGTTTTTCATGTCACGCAGCAGCTTTAAGATAGCGTCCTCAGTCGCGGCGTCCACACCTACAAAAGGCTCGTCCATTAAGTAGATATCTGCCTGTTGCGCTAAAGATCGTGCGATGAATACGCGCTGTTGTTGACCGCCCGAAAGCTGAGAAATTTGTCGGTCCGCGAATTCTAAAAGGTTCACTTTTTCTAGCGCCTCTGTGGCAATGCGACGGTCCTCTTTCGTGATGCGTTTAAAAAGATTGTTTTTTCGGTACCGCCCCATCAATACCACGTCCATTACGTCAGCCGGAAAGTCCCAATCCACGCTTTCGCGCTGTGGAACGTAGCTCACTCGTTCACGGACTTTATCTAAGGGTTGGCCAAATATTTCCGTATAACCGCTGTCCGGCTTCATAAGTCCCATGACGGTTTTGAGCATGGTCGTCTTTCCAGAACCATTTGGTCCAACGACGCCTATAATTTTACCCTTGGGCAATTCAAAATCAACATCCCAAAGCACAGGCTTGCTGTGGTAGCTGACCGTGAGATTGTGTACTTCAATGCTCTTTTCCATTAGTTGAATGATTTTAAAATCTGTGTTGTATTGTGTGTAAACGCCCCAATCAAGGTGGCTTCTGGCGTTCCCTCCGCTCCCAACGCGTCGCTGAACAATGGCGCACCAATCCGCACTTTTCCGCCTTTTTGTTCTACTGCTTCTTGCAGTGCTTCGATACTTTTTGAATTTACCGAAGTCTCGATAAAGACGGTGGATAGGTTGCGGTCTAAAATGAATTGGGCGGAAGAAGTCATGTCTCGTATGCCAAATTCTGCAGCGGTACTAATCCCCTGCAATCCATGCACTTCGATGCCGTAGGCGCGACCAAAATAGGAGAAAGCATCGTGCGCGGTAACTAGGGCGCGTACTGAATCGGGAACTTCATTGATCGCCAGTACAAATTCATCGTGTGCTGCGACCAATTCGGAAAAATAATCCATAGCGTTGCTTTCAATAGCCGCACTGTGTTGCGGGAATTCACCCTTTAAAAAGAGGGCCAGTTCACCCACGCATCGGTTCCAAAGTTGCAGGTCGAACCATATGTGCGGATCGTAGGTGTTGGGGCCTACTTCGATAAGGTCGTGAGACTGAAGTGCGCTGCTCATTGCGTAGACTGGCTTTTGCTGGCCAACTTTTTCAAGGATGTCTGTCATTTTACCTTCCAAATGCAAACCGTTGTGCAGGATGACACCCGCATTGCTAAGCTTGGCCACATCGCTTTCGACGGGCTTGTAACTATGCGGGTCAATGTTTGACTGCATTAAGGCTTGTACCGAAATTTCTTCCGGTAGCAGTTGACGTGCCGCATCGGCAACTACTGAGGTAGTGCACAAGACATCAATAGACGGTTCTGGCGTACACGCCAAGGTCAATGCGGCAAGTGCTATGATCAGGAAATTCCTCATGATTGTACGGCGTAAATGTTTGCACACATGTTCTGACTCAGCCAAAAGGTACCTGCAGAGGAGCCAAGTTCTACACTCGAGTCAAAAGCTGAAATCGCACGAATTTCATAGGTGTTGCCTAGGTTGATGTTCATGGTGTCCAATTGGTCAAAGAATTCTGACCCAGCATCTTCTACCCGAACAATTCGAATCTCGGTTCCTGCAGTAAAAGCGCCGATTGGCTGTCCTAAAACCGGCGGCATTTGACCATCGCGTTCCGGAATAGGATCGCCGTGTGGATCGTGTTTCGGGCTGCCCAGGAATTGAAATAGTCGATCGACCAATTCTTCACTCTGGATATGCTCCAACTGCTCTGCGAGCGGATGCACTTCCTCCCAGCCGAAGCCAAGCTTATCCACTAAAAAAGTCTCCCACAACCGGTGTTTACGCAAAATAGATTTGGCCAACCGAATACCTTGAGGGGTGAGTTGAACGCCTTTGTAAGGAACAACGTTCACGAGGTCTTTTTGACCCAGTCTTCTAACCGCTTGGGTGACAGAGGAGCCCTTTGCACCAATCCGCTGCGCAAGATCGCCGTTACTAACGGGCCGGCCTCCGCCTAAATGGTAGAGCGCTTTAATATAGTTCTCTTCGCTTTCCGTGTGGGTTTTCACTTTGGCTATCTTTTATTTTAGGCAAAGCTAAACCTTATTTAAACACCTGCCACAAGAAGTACTAGAATACTATAAATAACTTACCTTAGCGACCGTGAGTACGCACACTTATTTCATATCAGATGTCCATTTAGGAGCGCCTTCCGTGCAGGATAGCCAAGAGCGTGAACGCGCCCTAGTCGCTTTTCTAAAAAGCATTGCTAAGGACTGCAAACAACTCTTTATCGTTGGCGATCTTTTTGACTACTGGTTCGAATACAAACACGTTGTACCACGCGGTCACACCCGTGTTTTGGGCCAATTAGCGCTCATGGTCGATGCCGGTCTTAAACTCGACATATTCGTAGGCAACCACGACCTGTGGTTGGGAAGCTACCTCGAAGAAGAATTGGGAGCAACCGTTCACCACAGACCATTAAAGTGGTCACCGAATGACGGCCAAACTTGGTTTTATCTTGCCCATGGAGACGGTTTAGGCCCTGGAGACCGCAAATACAAAGCAATAAAGAAACTTTTTACCAACCCCATCGCCATCTGGGCATATAAACGGCTCCACCCAAATTTTGGAGTAGGCTTTGCCGCTCGAATGTCGCGGGCTTCCCGCAACAGCCAAAGCGATGATGATCACGCCTTTAAAGGGGAAAAGGAAAGGCAATTGGTCCACAGTAGAACCCTTCTTGAAAAAGAGTGGTTTGACTATTTCGTTTACGGTCATCGGCACCACGAGAAAGAGTTGGTCCTTCAAACCCGCGAAGGAAAAGATGGCACCAAAATTGAAAGCAAATATTTCGTCCTAGGCGATTGGATTCATTTGAATACCTACGCAAAATGGGACGGGACACATTTATCTCTAGACCGTTACACACCAAAAAAATGAAAAAAGCACTTGTACTTGTAGTTTTAGCATTGACCTTTAACGCTGCTGCACAGGATTATAAAGGCCACTACGGCATTGGACTTGCTCTAGGTGAGCCAAGCGGTTTTAGTATTAAAAAATTCAACAACAACAATGAGGCCTTTCAGTACACCCTAGGCTACAGCGCGGTGAAAGGGCAAGAAGGGATCAATATTGGTGCTGATTATTTGCTTCACAACTACGAAATCATCACTGCAGAAAAAGGACGCATTCCTTTTTATTACGGCGGTGGCGTTCATTTGAAAAGCTATAACGCAGCGGGTAACCAACTCTACGCCAGAGTTCCTCTGGGAGTGGCTTACGAATCTGTTGAGTTTCCCATTGATGTGTTCTTCGAATTTGCACCGGGTATTGCGGTACTTCCATCACCTGCCTTAGTGACCAATTTTGCCATAGGCGCCCGCTTCTACTTTGACGTACGAAAAGCCGTAGAAAAAATAGACGAAGCCATTTAAATCCAGGCACAAAAAAACCCCGGGCGTTTAGCCCGAGGTCTCTATTTTCCTTGATTAACCAGTTTATTTCGCTGCAGCATATTTCTCAGCAACTGCATCCCAATTCACAACATTCCAAAATGCTGCGATGTAGTCTGGACGACGGTTCTGGTAGTTCAAGTAGTATGCATGCTCCCACACGTCCAAGCCCATGATTGGGTGACCGCCGCAGCCTACGCCCGGCATTAATGTGTTGTCTTGATTTGCAGAAGAACACACCTCTAAGACGCCGTTGTTAACACACAACCAAGCCCATCCAGAGCCAAAGCGTGTTGCCGCTGCTGCGTTAAATTTTTCTTTCAAGCCATCCAACGAACCAAACGCTTCGTCAATAGCAGCTGCTAGATCTCCTGTTGGAGCGCCGCCTCCGTTTGGAGAAAGTACTTCCCAGAACAAGCAGTGGTTGTAGTAACCGCCACCGTTGTTGCGAATGGCTGCATGGTCTGAATGATTTGCCAGCAACTCTTCGATAGACTTGCCTTCCATATCTGTTCCTTCAACTGCTGCATTGAGCTTTGAAGTATATCCTGCGTGGTGTTTCCCGTGGTGGATTTCCATGGTACGTGCATCAAAGTGCGGCTCTAGCGCATCATGAGCGTACCCTAATTGTGGTAATTCAAATGCCATATTAAATAGGGTTTATGTTAAATCTTGGTATAAAGGTAAGGCAAATTCCCGCCGAAGGTTTTAACTTACGTTTATATCCTGTTCAATAATCTCTATGACCGCTACTCAAGGCCAAACGCCATTATCTGCCCCGTCAGACTTCATCGTTTTAAACGCCTCAGCGGGTTCAGGCAAAACGTATTCTTTAGTGCAGCACATCCTCATGAATGCGTTGCGAAAAAAGGATATGGACCATGCCTATCAAAAAGTTTTAGCCATCACCTTCACCAACAATGCAGCAGCAGAAATGAAGGCACGCTTGTTGGACCAATTATTAACCTTCAAAACCCTGAATGATCCCAGCTCTAGTGCGTTTTTCGAACCGATTTGGGAAGAGATTGGCATAAGCGCCAAAGAATTGCAACAACGCGCCGCTGGTGCGGCAAGTCACATGTTGCACAATTACAGCACTTTGAATGTGGGGACTATTGACCAGTTCACACACCGATTGGTTCGCACCTTTACACGAGACTTAGAGCTCGACGACAATTTCGAAGTGCGTTTGGACCTCGATGGAATGATCGAAGAAGCTTTGGAGCTGCTTTACAGCAGTCTGGGAGAAGCACCGGCGCTACGTGCATCCCTAGCGGCGTGGATGCAAGAACGAATGAACCGCGAAAAAAGTCACAACCCGGATAGGGATTTGAAGCGCGAAGGGAAAGAGAGTTTTAACGAAGATACGTGGACGGAATTGGCCCATTTACCCGGTCCAGAGCGTATGCTTGAGCTCGAAGGGGAACTCAACCAGGAACTTACCTCCATTGTAGATGAAGGAAAAAAACTAGCGCAACAAGCGTTCACGCACCTGAAGGCTCAAGGGTACACGAAAGACAACTTTACCTACTACCCCCAGGCTAAAAAACACTTCGTTGAACTTTGGTCTAACCTCCGAAGCAACGACCTAGAAGCAGGTGTTCAGGCCTTTAAGACCAAGCCAAAGAAAAGTGCTGATGCTGAGTGGGAGGCCTTTTTAGAATTGGCCCAGTCGTTCCAAGAACGCAACCAGCGCAAACTATTGTTGCTGAAACAAGCCACAGAAAAACTACAGCAGCTCTCGGCCACCCGTGCACTCATGGATAAGTTTAATGCCCTTCAAGAGGAGCAAAACACCATGCCGCTAAGTGCCTTCAACAAACTGATTTCTGAAGAGCTTCAAAAGGAGCCTACCGCATTTATTTATGCCCGCTTGGGCGAGAAATTTTGGCATTTCTATATCGATGAATTTCAGGACACCTCTGAAATGCAATTTGACAATTTGCACCCCCTCATTGAGCATACCTTAACTAAGGATGAAAATCCAAACAGCGCCCTTATCGTTGGAGATGCCAAGCAAAGTATTTACCGCTGGCGCGGCGGACGTGCGGAACAATTCATGGCGCTCGTGGACAACGTCCATCCATCTAACCGTTTTCAGCAGCACCCTAGCGGACACGAATTGTATTCCCGCGAAACGGTCCAATTGCCTAAAAACTTTCGAACCTACGGGAATATTGTCCACTTCAATAATTCTTTTTTCGAACACCTCAGTAAGCGCCTAACGGTGCCCGCACATCAAAGTGCTTATACCGGGGCACAGCTTCAACAAGTGCCAGACAAGGACCCTTTAAAAGGCGAAGTCGTTGTGGATTTTATTTCCGTTCCCGAGGGTGAAACAAAGAACGCACAGCGCTATGCAGAGGCCGTCTGCTCACAGGTTAAAACAACCATAGAAGCCCTTTTAAAACGTGGACATTCCTACAACGATGTAGCGCTTTTGGTCCGCGGAAACGCGCAAGGAAAATTACTGGCCAATTTTTTAACGCAAGAAGGTATTCCTGTCTTATCTGCGGACAGTCTCGTCGTAGGAAGCTCCTTCGAGAGTGCCGTGCTGTTGTCTTGCGCACGATTATTTCTCAATGCTGACGACCGCGAAAGCAGATTTGCTTTGGCTTATGCCTTGTCTAAGCTGGGTAAAATCCCTGCGCAATTAGAGCCCTTTATTTTCCAACAGCAGACCACTTCGAAAGGCATACCCTACCTCAGCGGCCTGTTCCCCGGACTCCAGCAACTCTTTAGCCAACAAGAATCGCTATATACCTTTGGTGCACGTGTCTTTGAGGTTTTTGGCTTATTACTGGAGCCCAACGCGATGGTTGACAGCTGCCTAGATCTACTTTATGGATTTCAAACTAGAGAAGGTTCGTTTGCTACTTTACCCTCTTGGTGGGAGGCAGAGGCAAAAAAGCGTAATGTTCCTGCTCCGCAGGACAAGCCTGCAGTACAGGTTATGACCATACATAAGAGTAAAGGGTTAGAGTTTGAACACGTCATTCTTCCTTTTGGAATTAACTATAAATCGGGCGGCGATGCGCACTGGATCGATGTCGATGTTCATCCAGAATTGGCCCGATTACCCATCACTAAATCTGATAAAAACGCTCCCTTATTTGAACCCGAATTATGGTCTGCGCTAGAAAACCAAAGCTATTTCGATTGGATGAATATGGCCTATGTGGCTATGACGCGGCCCGTTTCCGGTTTGCATGTGTTTGTCGACAAAGAAAAGCCCGATGAATTAGGCAAAGGCCTAATAGCGTATTTAGCATGTGATCCAGAGCAGGGTTCTTACCGTTCAGGAGAAGTGGTCTTGCCCAAAATTTCAAGTCAAAATGAATCCGTTCTTCCCGTAGCCCCAAAGCCCGGTGCATTCTCTCCTGCCAACCTTCGAATGGCGCAAACAGCGCCTAGAGGATGGTTTGACGGCCATTCTGACGGAAGCAAATGGGGGACGGCCCTGCACCAAATTCTCCAAAGAAATCCTGCGTCTAGAGCGGCGGCTTTGCGCCGTTTGTATCGCACAGGCGCCTTTTCAGAGCACCTACACGAAGGTGCTGCAGCGTCTATAAACCAATTGGCTCAACACCCTGTGCTGGAAGATATCAATGACCGCGGGGTCATTATATATACGGAACGCTCCATCATCTCCAAGCAGGATACGGCCCGGCCAGATCTTCTCATTAAAACCGGAAAAAAAATTACGGTCGTTGACTACAAAACTGGCGTTCAAAAACCTGAACATCAAGAACAATTAGACCGGTATATTGAACTGCTTAGCACAGTTTTTGAAGACGTAGACGGAACATTATTATACCTTTAATAAATGAAACTGCCTTACCTAGCCATTCTGACCGCATTCACAATTTTAGTTAGTTGTACACATGATCCGCTTTTTCCAAGCGATCCAGAACCGCCTGTATCTGCAACATGTCACCCGGATACCGTTTATTTTCAAAATGAAATTTTACCTCTATTCACCGCGAACTGCGCTTCGGCCGGTTGCCACGGCGCAACAAATCCTGCAGATGGCCTTTCGCTACTTACGTACAATGGCATTATGGAAGAGGTGAAGCCTGGCGAACCTAACAAAAGTGAAGTCTATGAGGTCTTGTTTGAGACGGGCAATGATCTTATGCCGCCACCGCCAGCCTCACCATTAGATTCTTTATCCGCCTGGAAAATATTTACCTGGATTTCACAAGGCGCACTGAACAACGAATGTTCGTCTTGTGATACTACTTCTGGTAGTTACGGCCTGACCATTGCACCTATTATAGCCGCACAATGTAAAAGTTGTCATTCGGGTAATACCCCTTCCGGCGGTATCCTACTCGATCTACACTCAGATGTGGTTGCTGCAGTTAATTCTTCTGGTTTATTGCCTGCTATTAAACGCACAAATGCAGTGCCTATGCCTCCGGGAGGAAGTCTAAGTGCATGCGAATTGTCTCAATTTGAAAAATGGATAGCAGATGGAATGCCGAATAACTAAACCGATCGTCGCAAGCGCCGGTTGGCTTTTGATCCTCTTTTTTGGGACCAGCAGCTGCTATTACGATGACTACGAAACACTCTATGGCAATGCGGGTGCATGCGATACTGCAGCAGTAACCTTTAGCCAGGACATTAAGGCTTTGATTGGTCAAAACTGTGAAGGTTGCCACAACGGAATGTCGGCGAACGGCGGCTTAATTCTAAGTGGCCATCAAAATGCCTCCGCTGCGGCACTGAACGGCTCTTTAATCGACCGCATGACACGGAGCGCCGGTGACCCACTCTTAATGCCCCCCGGTGGAGCGTTAGGTGATTGTGATATAAGTAAACTACGCGCCTGGATCTTACAAGGCGCACCTGATAATTAATAGCCATGAAAAAATTACTTTTAACTGCGCTGCTGGCATCCAGCACCATCGTATCTGCTCAACAATACCTCACGCGTGAGGCTCGTCTTTCCTTCGATGCCGGCTCCCCTTTGGAGGATATTGAGGCCTTCACTGAAAGCGGCTCAGCTGTTTTCGATGCCAGTTCTGGAAAAATAGGTGTTCAGGTATTAATGACTTCTTTCCAATTCAAAAGAGCTTTGATGCAGGAGCACTTCAACGAAAATTATGTTGAAAGTGAGAAGTTTCCAAAAGCTTCTTTTAAAGGGACCTACAGTGAAGGCAAGGTCACAGGCGAATTGTCCATTCACGGCGTTACGAAAGAAATTTCTGTACCCGCCACCTTGAGAGAAGATAACGAGAACTTCGTCTTGACCACAGCATTTGACATCATTCTTGCTGAGTATAATGTGGAAATCCCTAGTGCTGTCACGGATAAAATTTCGAAGGCTGCGTCTATTCAGGTTCAAGCCACCCTTAAGAGTGTAGGGAAATAATGCGCAGATTATGCCTCATAGTATTCTTTTCTTTGAGCGCCTTCGTCGCTAAGGCTCAAGAGGATTTATTTGATTTGTTAGACGACGGCCCTGAGCCGACGCAAATCACCTATGCAACGTTCAAAGGAACGAAGTTATTAAATGCGCAGACGAATGAGACTCCGGGAAAAGGTGTTTTACAGTACATCATCTCCCACCGTTTCGGAAGCTTTACCGATGAATATCTTTATAATTTCTTTGGTTTGGATATCGCACAGATACGCATGCAATTGGATTATGGGATTTCCGACCGTCTCAATGTTGGAATAGGCCGATCCTCTGTACTCAAAACATCCGATGCGTTTGTTAAATATCGAGCACTTCGTCAAAGAACAGGCGGCAATGCTTTTCCTGTAAGCTTAACCCTATACTCCTCGATAAATTATCGCGGCGCTCGTTTTACTGATGGACTAGACCATTACGCCAGTGACCGGTTATCGTACCATCATCAAGCCATTTTTTCGCGCAAGATGAATGAGAACCTCAGTCTTATAGTAGCGCCGAGCGTAGTTCATTGGAATCTCGTTCCCGGTCCGGGTGACCCGAACGATACGTACCATCTGCTGTTGGGCGGACGGCACAAGCTAACCAAACGTATTGCATTAACAGGCGAATATGCCTTTTCATCCAACCGTCGTTATGGTTCAGGTGCTACGGAAGAGCAATTTCACAATCCGTTGAGTATAGGCGTGGATATAGAAACTGGAGGGCATGTTTTCCAATTTCATCTGAGCAACACGCGTGCATTGAGCGATCCTTTGTGGATGGCTCGAAACCCCTACAGCGCGGCAAACGGAAGTCTTTTTCTTGGTTTTAATATATCAAGAGTATTCACGGTAAAGCAGTAAGTCTCATATAGACATAAAAAAACCCCGTCCGAGGACGGGGTTTAACCAAACCAATAAACCTAAGCTACTCTTAAGTTAAAACAAACCTAAGTATTATTCTTTAGAATAGGTTAAAATTCCCTTTGATTTTTCAGTGTTTTCATTTTTCGGAATAGTCTAATGACGCTTTATTCTGCACGAGCATTCCCCTTGAATTTTAGCTCGTTGATGCCGTTACGAACCGGCAATAGGTGACCCAAAGAGGCCAACGGACATCTCCATCCAAATAACAAGAAATACCAACAGCAATAAAATAATCCACGGGATGCTTTTTCGTTGCGGAAAACTGCGCCAGATAGTTAGTACGCCCGCACTAACCGAAAGAAATAAGCACCCTGCGATAAAAAAATCAACGGCCGACCAATGAACTTCTGCGCTAACTAAATTACCGACCAATGGTATCGCCAGTAATACAGCTGTTGTTCCGAGAGCGGTTCTAAATAACGAGAAACGTTTGGCGGGCATCACAATTCTAACTTAAATTAACCTAAAACTGGTCCAGAAGGTAGAACAGCGCTGCAATACTAGCCGATCCCATCTCCAAACTGCGGGGGTGTATGGCATCAATTCTATCGCGCGCGCTGTGGTGAAAATCAAAATAACGCTGGCTGTCTGGACGAAATCCTATGAAGAAATCATCGTAGCCGCGCAGCGGGGATAAATCGGCCCCTCCGCCCCCTTTGGCAAATTCATGCAACCCGTAAGGCACGAAATACGGCTTCATGGCCTGAACCTGAGCAACGCGATCATCGTCCGCGCCGACGCCAAAACCGCGAGGCACACCGGCCCCACCGTCGCTTTCCAACGCCACCCAATGGTGTACATTATTCATTCGGGCCCAATTCGCATATTCCTTCGCGCCGTCCAAACCGAACTCTTCGTTCGCCCACAACACCACGCGAATGGTTCTGTGATGCGCATAGCCGACCTGCTTCAACAGGTTCGGCACCTGCATAGCATGGGCACATCCCGCGCCATCGTCCTGCGCCCCTTGGCCCAAATCCCAAGAGTCAATGTGACCGCCCACCAACATAATCTCGTCAGCCTTGTCCGTGCCTTTAAAATCTGCAATCATATTGTAGTTCGTCGCCGTGCCCTGAACGCCACAGTCCAAGAACA
>PZPA01000102.1 GCA_003045825.1 Bacteroidota bacterium | reverse complement strand
ACCTTACTGGTTCCGTAGTCAGTCTGAAGTCAAAGGAGCTCACTGACATTCCCATACCTTCTTTTGAAAACGCGATTCAGGGTAAAGCCGCAGGTGTTCAGGTTATCACAGGTTCTGGTATCGCCGGTTCTGGATCGATGGTGCGCGTGCGTGGTGTTGCCTCTATTTCTGCAGGGGGGGATCCATTATATGTGGTAGACGGAATTCCTATTACTCAAGATTACTTTTTGAACGGTAATCGCGGAGGGTTCAATACAAACCCACTCGCGACGATCAATCCAAATGATATTGAATCGGTTGAAATATTAAAGGATGCTGCTGCCA
Source organism: Bacteroidota bacterium (assembly GCA_003045825.1). GTDB lineage: Bacteria > Bacteroidota > Bacteroidia > Flavobacteriales > Schleiferiaceae > UBA10364. The sequence goes on along the minus strand of PZPA01000102.1, from coordinate 3,381 downwards.
CCGGGATTTATGGCTCGCGTGGATCAAATGGGGTTATTCTGATTACAACAAAAAGAGGAAATTCAAAGAAGCTGACTTATAATTTCTCTGCGCGTACAGGGTTCAGTGCGCCAACCGCATTGCCTAATATGGCATCAAAAGAGGAATACCTTCAGCTGTATGAAGAGGCATGGGTGAACGACGGTAATGTTGGGGTGCCACAATTGCCTGGAAATAGAATGAGTTGGGCAGAGGCTCAAGCTTTCGAAGGAACAGATTGGATTCAAGAAACGATACGCACAGGTGTAAAGCAAGGCTATGATTTCTCTGCATCTAAAGGGTTTAAAGGCGGTAATTTTTATGCTGGCCTATCCTACAACGACAACCACAGTTACTTAGCAGGGAATTCGTACGAGAGAATTTCAGGCCGATTCAATGTCGATTACAATCTGGCATCAAATCTAAAATTAGGAATCAGTACCTCTATTTCTCGCGGGATCAACAATAGAATTGACGCAGCTTGGTCAGGCGGTTTCGGTGAAGCCATGTCGAGAGCCCTTCCTATTTACCCTGTACGTTATGCAGAAGATGAGTACGATGCAGACGGCAACGTGGTTGCTTCAGCAGGGGACTATTGGTTGAAGGGCGGCGTAAGCCTAAATCCAGTTGCGCAGCGTGCATTAAAGGACTGGACCGCCATTGAAGACCGCACCATTAACAATATCACACTAGACTATAAGCTGAGTGATGCATGGACCCTTCGCGGTCAAGGCGCCTTCGACTACATGCACTTTGAAGACCACATCTGGGAGAAACCAGGATACGACCCTACATATAAAGATTCGGAGGGCAACTTACTGGGCCGTGCGAACATGTACACCTACAGTGTTTGGAACACTTCGGGTAACGCAACGGCAAACTATATTAAGGATATAGGCAAGAATCATCACATTAACTGGTTGATAGGTTCTGAATACCAATACAACCGCATCCTTCGTTGGGACGGCTATTACGACAGTGAGGCTACCGGTCAGATTCGCGAAACGGGACAGTATGTGAATGAACCGCTAAGTTACCTAGAGGAATATGCCTTTGCATCGGCCTTCACGCGTTTGAACTACAACTTCGCTGGCAAGTATTACGCTGAAGCATTGATACGTCGTGACGGATCTTCAAAATTTGGTCCCAACAATAAATACGGAAACTTCCCGGCAGCATCTATTGGATGGATCATTACGGAAGAAGATTTTATGTCGGGATTGCCAAACATTAGCTATTTGAAGTTGAAGACTTCTGTAGGTAAAAATGGAAACTCGGCCATTCCATCGTACCAGTGGTTTGGCTATTATAATGTCGCAAACAATGGGTATGGAGGCCAGACCTACCGTTACCCAGTAATTCGCGAAAATGCAGATTTACGTTGGGAGACGTCAACCACGTATGATGTCGGTTTGGAGTACGGATTTTTCAACGACCGTGTAACTGGGGAATTGGCGTGGTACCACAAGGAAACCAACGATATGTTGCTCAACGTAACTCTACAGGGCTCCACAGGATTTGGCTCTTGGTGGGATAACGTAGGTAGCGTATACAATACAGGGGTTGAGTTTGCGATAAAATCTCGCAACATCGTAACGGACAACTTTAGTTGGACTACGGATTTCAACATTGCGCGCAATACGAACCAGATTACTTCGATCGGACAGTATTCGCCGGATGCGGTGAGTGGCGGAACGAACGATACGCGTGTAGTAGTGGGAATGCCCATTGGTACAAATTACCTGGTACAATTCTCGCACGTTGACCCAACGAACGGGTTGCCGGTTTATTTGACCAAAGACGGTGAAGAGACGTACACTTGGGATCTTCAAGACCGTGTTGCAGTGGGCAATGTGATGCCGGATGCGATCGGCGGGTTGACCAATACGTTTAATTATAAGAATTTAGAATTCAGTTTCTTGTGGGTCTTCACGATCGGTGGGGACATCTACGACAGCTCTTCGAAGCGCCAAATGGGCGTGGTGACGGATTGGAACATGCGTACCGATCTTTTTGACCGCTGGCAGCAGCCGGGCGATGTAGCGACGTACCCTAGGCTAAGCCGTGATTACCGTACCTATGGTGCGAATACAGAATGGATCAACACCAACCTTTGGCTGCACGACGGAACGTATGCACGTCTGCGTAACGTGAAGTTGAGCTACCGCGTTCCACAGAACAAGCTGAAAAACATTAAAGGCATGACTGTGAATGTGACGGGTACCAACCTTATCACGTTGACCAACTTTATCGGTTTGGATCCTGAGATCGCTCGTGATTTCGAGAATGCGACAGATAGAAACATGTCTCCGAACATTACCTACCTCACGCCACCGCAAGAAAAAACGGTGAACTTAGGTGTAAACATTAACTTTTAATCCGCGCGAATCATGAAAAATTTGAGAGTATTTATAGCGCTAATCGCCATCGCAGTCGGAAGTTCTTCTTGCGAGCGAATTTTGGATTTTCAAGCGAACAGCGATAGTCAAATCCCAGCAGATTCAGCCATTCTGAACATTCAAGATGCGCAAGAGCTATTAGTAAGTGTATATGATGTTGCAGCAAACGCTTTTAACGGCAGCTTTCAGAACATCCCTGAAGTCATGTCTGATCACATCGCAGATCCATTAGGTCTGAATGGTGAGTATGCCCAGATTTGGCGCTGGACTTCGTCGTTCTTTAATGGATCTTTTGGTGGCGAATACCGCAACGCATATATCGCGATTTATCGTGCGAATACCTTAATTGAAGAAGTAGCTGACCTTGAAGGCGCAACGGCGGATGCAGTTGCCCGCATTACAGCTGAAGCAAAGTTTATTCGTGCATTGAGTCATTACCACGTGGTTCGTATTTGGGCATTGCCTTATGGATACACGTCAGACAACAGTCACTTAGGGATTCCATTAAAGGTGAGCGCAGATCAGACGCCACAGATGCGTGCGACGGTCGCCGATGTATATGCACAGATTGAGCAAGATCTTTTGGATGCAGAGGCAGACCTACCTTCATCAAACGGAATTTTTGCAAACCAAATGGCAGCGAAAGCACTGTTGGCGAAAGTTTATTTAGAAATGGGCGATTTCGCTAATGCGAAAGCAAAAGCTGCTGAGGTAATGAACTCAGGAACCTATTCACTGGACCCTGTTTTAACCAATCGTTTTGCGGATCATGCCAATGGCAACCTACCTGCAGAATTCATCTTTACTTTGGTAAGTACCAACGAAAGTTCAGCCACGGACACGATCGTAGATGAGCGTGGCATGGGCTTTACATGGAACTACCGTTCCGATGATCCGAACGCGAACCCGGCATTGAAAGCAAGCCAAGCATTGTATGTTGAGGCAACGGCCGACACGAATGATC
>PZPA01000044.1 GCA_003045825.1 Bacteroidota bacterium | reverse complement strand
TGTGGACGCTTTTCTTATCGGAAATGTGGGAACGTTTCTGTTACTACGGAATGCGCGCCCTTCTTGCACTTTTCCTTATTGAGTCAATGATGAAAGGCAATTCCGAGGCCTTCTTGATTTACGGAGCCTATACCGCGTTAGTTTACGCTGCGCCTATCCTCGGGGGTCGCCTTGCCGATAAATTCTTAGGTTACCAATACGCCATTATGCTCGGCGCCGTCCTCATGTCTATTGGGGAATTCCTTATTGTCGCCAGTACCGACCTATTAGATTTAGACCGCGCCTTGCGGGATTCATTGATGCTTATAGGTATGGGTGGATTGATTGTTGGTAACGGTTACTTCAAGGCCAATATCTCAACCATTGTAGGAAAGCTTTACGCAGATGGTGATCCGCGTCGCGATTCCGGTTTTACCATTTTCTACATCGGTATTAACGTAGGTGCCCTACTAGCAACAACGGTGGTAGCAGTAGTCGGTAAACAATACGGTTTCGAGTACGGTTTCAGCTTGGCTGGATTAGGAATGCTTGCCGGTCTTTTCATTTTCTGGAGTGGACGCAAGAAATATGCGCATGTGCCAAATATTAATATTACCGAAGCTGGACGTGAAAAATGGCTAGGAATGGAACGCTGGAAAAGCATCACCATCTTATCCCTATTACTGATTCCTTTGTGTTACGTGCTCATATCTCAAAACAATTGGCTCATTTATCTTTTGATTGGCATCTTCGTATTGGTGGTATTCCAATTAATATCAGCTGGAGTTAAAGAAGGTGGCGTTTGGAGAGACCGTATGATTGCATTGACTATCATGATGGTCATCAACATCATTTTCTGGGCCGCATTCGAGCAAGCAGGAACTTCATTGACGCTCTTCGCAAAGGAAAATGTCAACCGTATGGTAGGTAGCTGGGAAATGCCGGCGACCATGACGCAATTCTTTAACCCATTTTTCATCATCACCTTTGGTTCACTATTCTCGTGGATGTGGATTAAGCTGGATGCCATAGGTAAAAACCCTTCCATTCCGATGAAGTTTAGCTACGGTATCCTCCAGTTAGGTGCTGGTTTTTTGGTAACGTTAGTGGCAATAAATTTTGCGAATGATGCGTTCCAGGTACCTTTAATTACGCTTGTATTCCTCTACATGCTTCATACTACTGGTGAATTATTCTTGAGTCCTATCGGTCTGTCTATGGTAACTAAACTTGCACCTAAAAATATTGCAGGTACCGCAATGGGCGGCTGGTTCTTATCCTTTGCAATGGCAAACTATCTAGCGGGTGCGATTGCAACGTTGACGGGTGGTGAAAGTCATGGTGGTGAAACCATTGTACTTTCCGCAGAGGAAGGCCTACACAAGTATGTTGATACCTTCTCTACCCTAGGTTTTGTGCTCATTGGATTCGCAATTCTCATTGCGTTGTTGAGTAAACCATTAAATAAATTAATGCACGGCGTCGTATAAGCTTTAGCATAATTTTATAACTAAAACCCCGCGCCGTGGCGCGGGGTTTTCTATTTTAGGGGTATGAGAAAATTTGCCTTACTCCTACTACTCAGTCTTACGGTTAGTACTAACGCGCAAGAGAAGATTCAATGGATGTCCATTGAAGAAGCGTATGCCCTGACCTTGACCGAAGCAGCACCGAAGAAAATCTTCATTGACGTGTATACAGATTGGTGCGGATGGTGCAAGCGTATGGATAAAGCAACCTTCCAAAATCCAGAGGTAGCAGCCTACATGAATGCGCATTACTACAATGTGAAATTTGATGCAGAGCAAAAAGAAGCCATTGAAATGTTGGGCAATACCTTTGAATTTGTTCCACAAGGTAACCGAGGGTATCACGAACTTGCCGCAGCACTACTCAATGGAAAAATGAGCTATCCCACTGTAGTCTTCATGAATCCTAAATTCGAAATGCTAAGTCCAGTCCCTGGATACCAAGAGGCCACTCCATTTTTGAAGGTAGCAACGTTCTTTGGTGATGATATCTACCGAACGGTCCCTTGGGAGGAATACGCAAAATAATAGCACAATAAAAAGCCCCGCATTGCGGGGCTTTTTGTTAAAACTTAAAATCGTAACCCTTCAGGGTCAATTTATCGTATTTCTGCTGATTGAATTCATACAATCTGCTCGGCTTCTTATTTCCTGGTGCCTCAAATACCGTTTCTTCAGTATCAATCAAAAGCTCACTGCGCATAAATTTCTTGCGGAAATTACGCTTATCCAGGTCTTTACCGAGACATTGCTCATATAAGGAGTGGATCATATTAAACGTGAATTGCTTAGGCAACATTACAAAACCAATAGGACGGTGTTTTACACGGCGCTTTAGACGCTCGTAAGCCATTTCTAAGATTTCGTTGTGGTCGAATATCATTTCAGGCCTGTCGGCTAATGCAACCCACTTATAACCTGGCGTTTTCACCTCTTTGACCAAATCCCAATTCAATAAAGCGAAATAGGCAATATTCACCACACGCCCCATAGGATTACGGTACACCTTTGCAAATGCATTCAGCTGCTCTAAGTATATTTTCTCCACACCTAGTATCCGATTCATCATGCGTTTCGCAACTTCTTCAACACTCTCTCCAGCCGATACCCAATTACTAGGCAACATCGGAGCGCCTTTATACGGCTCTTGTGATTTTTCGCCAATTAACGCCACTAAGCGTTCTCCGTCGAACGCCATTAATACTACTGAAGTCCCTAAGGCAACATCAAATTTCATATTACTCTATTTTAACACAAAAATATAAAATGTCATATTGGGACCACTGTTTTCATGTTAATTTATAGTAAAATCAATAGTTTTCAGACAATGAGTCCCAAGATGAACCTATACAACGCATGAAAATTGAATTTTGTTCTAAGCCGTAATAAAGGAAACTAAAAAAGAAAAATAGTGCTAGAACGCCTCACCGATAAAAAAGTAAACGCCACTGCCCTCGCGAGTAAACGCCAGATCGATTCGGGTATAAATATCTTTCTCAGGAAAAATAAGGTAGCGCAGACCTGCACCCGCTGTAGGCAACATGGCATCCCACGAAAAAGAGGTTGAAGAACCGTAGACTTGGCCGGTGGCGACAAATGCACTGGCGCCCCATTTCTTAGAAAAAGAAAATGGTAAAATGCGGTATTCTAATTGGGCCGCCACTAAATTTTGATCGCGGTAACGACCCAAATAATACCCACGCATCAAACTCTCGCCGCCCATCAACGCCAGCATATTGAACGGCGCTTCACCCGATGTGAACTGGCCATAGACCTGACCTGCTACGACGCGATTCTTTCCCATGGGCCGATACACACGGTTGTCTGTTATGTATGAGGTAAATGAAAAATCGCTGCCAAAAACTTCCGAATAATTCAAAAACGCCCATTCACTGTAAACTCCCTTGCGTGGATTCATCGCATTATGAATATTATCATAAAGGACTCCTACACCAAACCCTAGATTTGAAGAGCCGTTGGGGCCTATTTCTGGCGCCTCAAAATTCATCGCCGTATTTTGATAGGATACATTGCCCAATCGTTGGTAGTCCAGTTCTAAACCTACATATAGCGAAGGAACCACTGCGCGTAAAAAACGCTCTTTTACTAAGGTGTAATTGCCGTCGATTAAGGCGCTATACTCCTCCGGAGAACCGGGCCCTACCCCATAATAAAACAAGGGAAAACTTTGGTATCGAACTTTACCATAGATGAACCACAAATTTTCATCCGTGTAGACCGCATGGTCCAACCAAAGGCCATATTGATTCTCTAAAGTGTAGAAAGTGAATGCTTTTAGCTCACTCAATCTGTTCGATAAATCATTCTTAGCCGAATAGATATAAAGGCTGGACACACCGAACTCCCAGCGCGTTTCAGGCGAGTAGGCAATGGTGGGGTAATTAATTAGTTTGGGATCAGCAGGGTCATGAAGTGTATCGTTAAGCAATCGGTCGAAGTAGTGTAAATAACCACTTTTACCAACGGGTCCCTTCGTCTGACCGACACAAAGCGAGGCTATGAATAAAAAGAATAAAAAATATACGAGCCTCATGGGTTGGATTGAATCCGCTAAATATAGAGTTTATCCAAAATAAAGCCACATTCGAATGGGGTTATCGTCTGTATTCGTCTAACTTGATGGAAAATTGAACGAAATGAAAAAATGGATAAAATGGTTTCCGGTGGTAATTGCTCTGGTAGCACTCTTATATTCCGTTAGTCTCGGATTGACTGGACACACGACTGAAGCACAATATACCTCCCACTGGCCAGGTACGCTTTTACTCTTTTATTTGGTAATCGAAAAAATCAGAAGCTAATGGACCTATCCATGTACATCGTTGGCTTTCTCATTTTTTCAAGCTATTTGGTTTTTTTAGTTTGGAACATCAACTACGGATCAAGAAAGCAAGACGAGGAAAACTAAAAAATATCCTTATGGGCTTTTCCTTTGCGAAAAAGTCGATAGTTAAAAGCCGATTATAATAGAAAAAGCCCCGCATTACTGCAGGGCTTTTTTAAAGGGTGAAAGACGGGGTTCGAACCCGCGACCTCCGGAACCACAATCCGGCGCTCTAACCAGCTGAGCTACAATCACCATGTTTAGGGCCGCAAATATAATCGGAAACCGAGAATATGTGCAACCAATATTTACTTTTTTAAAAGACCACCCATAAGGTTAATACGCACAATACCAACAAGAAGGTCAAAGCCCTTGTGGTACTGCTCATTGGCACAACATTAGCCTTACTCCAAACCAACGTCTCGTCGTCGTAACTCTCCGCATCTGGACGCAAAAGACTTACACCTACCAAGATTATCGAACATATGGCAAAAAGCAATAGGGCGTAGTGAAGGAAGTTCATGTTTACCATCCAACCAATAAAGCCGGTATACTCCCCTGCTGCTACCTCTAAAGATAACCGGCTAACGCCAAGAACTGCGCCGGTTAATAGTGCCCATTTAGCACCGGCAGCATTGATCTTTTTGAAGAAAATACCTAGTAAGAACACTGCTGCAATCGGCGGTGAAATGTAGGCCTGTATGGACTGAAGCTGCTGAAACAAACCGCCTTGAATAGCTTGCATTAATGGAATCCAACCGATACCAAGAGCCACTAAGACAACCGTTGAAATGCGTCCGGCATTGACTAATTCCTTATCTGAAGCTTCCGGACGGTACTTTTTATATACGTCGAAGGTTATGAGCGTGGAACAACTGTTAAAAACCGAACTCAACGAAGACATCAGAGCTGCCAACAATCCTGCCACTACCAGACCGCGAAGTCCGGCCGGAAGCACTGTTTTTACCATCAACGGCAAAGCTGCATCATAGCGAGTTTCTCCGTCGACAACGAACGTAAGCAATTCAGGGTTCTTTTGCGCTAGCGCATAGGCAATAACACCAGGAAGCATAAAGATGAAGATGGGTAGTAATTTCATATAACCACCAAACAGTGCGCCTTTGCGAGCGGTATCGATATCTTTTGCAGCAAGCACGCGCTGTACAATGAATTGGTCCGTACACCAATACCAGACACCTAAAATGGGAGCCCCAAACATAATTCCAGTCCACGGGTAGCTCGTATCGCTCGCAGGGCGCCACAAACTCCAATGCTCCGGCGTGGTATTCGCAACCAATTCTTCTACTCCTCCCAATTCTCTTAATCCAAAAACGGTGAGCACAATGGAGCCACCAACGAGGACAAACATTTGCATCAAATCAGTATACACCACAGCCTTGAAACCACCGAAAATGGTATATACCCCCGTGGCAACGACAATAACAATGGCACCCGTCCAGAAATTAATACCCAGCAATGCAGTAAAAACTATTGCTCCTGCGAAAATGGTAACAGATATTTTTGTCAGAACATAGGCCACAATGCTGACATAAGATAAATAAGTACGCGCCCATCCGTTGTAACGTTTTTCTAAAAATTCAGGCATAGTAAATACACCGGAACGCAAGTAAAAAGGGACAAAAACCCAGCCTAACAGAATGAGAATTAAAGAAGCCAACAGTTCAAATTGGCCCGCGACCAGTTCACCTGCGGCGCCCTGTCCAGCTAACCCAACGAGGTGTTCAGAACCAATATTTGATGCAAAGAGCGAGGCGCCAATAACGAACCAGCCTAAGTTTCTGCCTCCTAAAAAATAATCTGCAGCTTCGCCGTTTTCGCTTTTTCTAGAACCACTATAAAAGGCAATAATAAAAACTAGGATAAAATAAATTCCAACAACAATGTAATCCGTACCGTTCAGCATGTGTAAGCGCGTTTAGCGTTCGAATGGACCAATTTAGTGCAGAAAACAGAACTAAAGCCCTTTAAATACCAATCTCCTCTCCAACTTTCATTTGATTTGACTTTAAGCGTAACTTGGCGCAAGTGAAGACACCTAGGGTTTTACATATTGTCAAATGGTACCCACACGCAGCGGATCCTCAAAATGGAGTATTCGTTCGTAAGCACATCTACGCCACCGATTCCAATCCTTTGGTGCTTGGATTCCTTAACCATGCTGGTCCGCCAGAGCACGACGGAATGTGCACCTTATACGGAAGTAAAAACATGAGTACGGCGGCTAAATGGGGTGCCTATTTCGCGAAGGTTAAGTCCGTTCAACCCGAGCTAATTCACTTCCACTGTTTTGCACCTGATCTAGCCCCTTTGCTTTGGTTTGCAAAACGTGCAGGCATCAAAACCGTGCATTCGGAACACTGGTCCGGCTTCTTGGCGCAACATCCCAGACCCTTGCAAGGTTGGCGTAAATCATTGGCCCGTTGGTATATGAATCAGTGCCACATCGTACTGCCGGTAAGCTCGGTACTATCTGATGGCATTAAAGCACTTGCGCCTGACTCAAGAAGGAATATTGTACCTAATATCATCGACAGTGGAGTTAGAAAAGACACCGAGAAACGCCCATGTACCAGCATTTGTGTGGTTGCTGATGTCGTCCTTTCCATCAAACAGCAAGATAAAATATTTGCAGCCTTCTCTGCTTTACCACGTATACAGTTCGAACTTCATTTTTACGGCGGCGGACCCGATGAATCTACCCTTTCGCAAATGGTTAAAAACCATTCGAATGTCTTTATTCACGGTCGCAAATCCAACGCTGAAATTCTTGATTTACTTCCACAACACCATGCGCTCGTTCTTTACAGCGCCTATGAAACCTTCGGGATAACGGTATTGGAAGCACGGCAGGCGGGATTGTGGGCGATCGTGAAGAGTGAGTTTGGTTGTGCGCCTTTTTACGATGAAGGCTGTATCATAGTTACCTCGGATGAAGCACTCCATACAGCACTCGAAAAAGTGAGGGAATTACCGCGCCCGGAAGCCGCAGAATTCAAGGATTTATCATCTCACAGTATCGGTAAGAAGCTGAGAACGATCTATTCAAAACTTCTCTACGCATAGAATGAAGCGGTTTAAGGATTTCCACTTATATTTATCCAACCACAAAAAACATCTTTTATGAAGAAATTAATACTCGCTTTTGCTGGTCTTAGTGTTATTGGAGCTACTGCACAAGAAGTGCGTACGGACCTAGGACGCAGCTCAGAAATGTATACTGCATCGCATGCAGATGGCATTCCTTACAAAACCTCTGCACATAAGCAGAGTTCTGCAGTAGCAATAGGTACTGCACCAAACGTCTATGGTGCCGGTTTTGGGCCGAAAACCAATATTTGGGCGGACGAAGATTTAAATACCATTGCATTTATTCACCGCTCAGACTACTCGAGCAACGGAGATAATAGTTCAGGTAGTTTGCGTTTTGACTACAGCACCAACGGAGGTTCTACATGGACTTCTAATGCTGGTCCCATTTGGAATCCTAACTTAAGCGGTTATGCATATCCAGGATTCGCTCGTTACCCGAGAATTGGTATTCTTAATGAAACAGGGAATACTAACCCCCTCAATGCAAGTGTAGCTGTTTGGGCACCAACTCTTGTTGGAACCAATGGTGGTGCTTGGGGTGGCGCTTTAATGGGCACCCATAAAATGGACAATACGACAACCAATGTTTCTGTTGATACTACAGGTGGTCACTTGACATTAGATAATTCATACGTCGATGGCGGTAATTTCTGGGGACTGAGCTTCCATCAACCAGACTACGACGTAGAAGAGTACACAGATACCGTATTGGTTTGGAAAGGAACTATGGACTGGAGCACTGACTCTATGACCTATGTAGAGCACAGAGCCTACATGCCGGTAACCAATGACGCTACAAATGGGAAAATTGTAGGTGATGCCAACATTTTCTTTGCTGCCAATGGTACCACAGGCTACATAAGCCTTGAAGCATACGACAGTACCCTAGCGCCTGCTAAAGTCATACACCCATACTTAATTAAAACAACCAACGGCGGTTCTTCTTGGGGTTCAATAATGGGACCTAATCTTGATGAATTAGTTGATAATGGTTCAGGCGATAGCTTGGTTACCATTTTCGACCTTATCACTGGCGGAACTTGGAGTATCGGTCACTTGACCTCGTCTACGCGCGGTCACGACTTAGCTGTTGATGCCAATGGCAACCCGCACATGTTTGTGCACGTATTCCCAGGTACAGGAACTGCTGCCTCTGGTGGTACGCCTGCAGCTGATTTTAATTACTTCCCAGGTGTCAATCTTTTAGTAGACATCTTTACCACTGATGGTGGTCTTTCGTGGGATTGTAACATCGTGAGCCAGGTATTTACGTTTGACTTTGATTTCGATCCTACCAACGGTCCTGTACCAGAAGCAAACCGTCCATACATCTCAATGAACGCTGATAGAGACATGATGTTCTTCTCATGGTTTGAGACAGATACAGCCTATGCAAGCGGAACAACTGATAACCAATTTCCTGACTGGAGATGCCAAGGATATAATGTTATCGGTGATTCTTTAGAGGGTCCACAGACAGTGATGGGGACTTTTGGAGATGCGACTTGGGGTAACGTAGCCGATTGGGCATTTGACAATGGCGACGGAACACACCAATTGCACATGACTTATGCGCCTATTGAAGATTTCGGTTCGTTTAGCGTATTGAATTCTATCGACTTCTACTACTTAGGTCAGCCTTACCCGAACAACATCGGTCTGGAAGAGCTTGAGCGCAACAACTTCGCTGTGAGCCAAAACTTCCCTAACCCAGCTTCAGGTATTACGAAACTGGCTATCGAATCTGCAGAAGCAGCAAACTACAACATGGTAGTTATGGACATGACTGGTCGTCTTGTTGAGATGAAAGATTTCGGTCGCCTTGACGCTGGCCGTCACATTCAAACAATTGATGTGACCAACTACGCCGCTGGTGTATACTTCTACACTATCGAAAGCGCAGGAAGCAAAATCACGAAAAAACTAATCGTGGAATAAGCGCGATTTTTTTCATAAGCAAACACCCCCGAGGCTTCCGCCTCGGGGGTGTTTTTTTTTCGCCTACCGTTCGGCCGCGCAATGGGTCTTTACCCTTCAGTAAATTTTAATATTTAAGTAACTGATCTACCGCTTCTTTCAGCTTGGACTTCGCTAAAAATCCTTCTTCTAGCGCGGCATGAAAAGGCACTGGAGTTGGGTCCGAACTTACCGTAATCACCGGACCGTCAAGTGCCTCCCAGCATTCCTGTGCGATGCGCGAGGCAATGTGTTCGGCATAGCCGCCCACAGCGACATCTTCTTGCAAAACAATAACCTTACCGGTGCGCTCCACACTGGAGCGAATGGCATCAAAGTCTAAGGGGACGAGGGTGCGTAGGTTAATCAAATCTAATCGGCCCGTTAAGCCTTCTTCTTCTATCAAGTCTAATGTCCAATGAATGCCCATTCCATAGGCAATCACGGTTAAATCTGTTCCTGAATGAACGACATCCGCTTTACCTAGTTCCATGAATTGTGGACCCTCCTTCACTTCTTCACGGACAGTGCGGTACATGGCCTTGTGTTCGAAAAACAAAACCGGATTGGGCTCATTGAAGCTGGACATCAGAAGTCCTTTCGCCTCTCCAGGAAAAGCCGGGTAAACCACCTTTAAGCCTGGGACGTGAGTAAACCATGCCTCCGTACTTTGCGAATGAAACGGACCGGCAGCGACGCCTGCTCCTGTAGGCATTCGTACCACTACGTCTACCGCTTGACCCCAACGCCAATGGAGTTTCGCGAGGTTATTGACGATCTGGTTAAACCCAGTGGTGACAAAATCAGAAAACTGCATTTCCATCATGGCCTTGCCGCCGGCGATGCTCCAACCCAAAGATGCGCCTACTATCGCACTCTCGCAGAGCGGCGTATTGCGCACCCTGTTAGAACCAAATAAATCGGCCAATCCTTCTGTTGCTTTGAAAACTCCGCCATAAGGACCTATATCTTGTCCCATATAGACCAATTCCGGCCACAGGGCTAAACTTTCCTTCAATCCATCGTGAATGGCGTCGATAAGCCGCATCTCGCGCGATCCGGCTGTAGCATTTTCTGGAAGAGCCGGTACCGCAGCAAACAGATCGCTGGTACTCTCTGTTGCGTTGTAGCTTGGTCCATCAAGAGCCAAAGCAGCATGAAACGCTTCATCCACGCGCGCTTTAGCCTTCTCCATAGCAAGTTGCAGCGATTTTTCATCCGTGGCATAGCGATCTGGCTCGTGAAGAATCTTCACCATAGGCTCGTCCGACATGGCTGTATCGATCATGCCTTCTGGGTAATACTTAGTACCACTGGCCTCTTCGTGCCCTCGTATTCTGAACGTATTTGCTTCTAATAAAATCGGTTTGCCCTTCTCGCGAGCATAGGCCGCGGCATTGGTCAACTCCGAATAACATTCAGCTAAATTATTACCGTCAAAACTTCGGGCCTCCATGCCATAAGCAGGTCCCTTATCTACAAAACTTTTGAATTTAAATTGCTCTTCTTCTGGGGTACTTAACCCCCAGTAATTACGCTCTACGATAAAAACTACTGGTAATGACCAGACAGCTGCTACGTTCAGAGCTTCATGAAAATCTCCTTGAGAGGTTGAACCGTCGCCTGTAAACGCGACAACGCATTTGCCCGTACCCATTTGCTGTTCACGTAAGGCTAATCCGCAGGCTAAACCCAACTGGGCTCCTAAATGAGAAATCATTCCTACGATGTGATGGTCTTTACTACCAAAATGAAAGCTACGATCGCGACCTTTAGTAAATCCCTCTGGCTTTCCTTGAAATTGAGCAAAAAGACGTTCTAACTGAACCTCTCTCGCCACAAAAACACCAAGATTTCGGTGCATAGTGCAGATGTATTCATCCTTTTTCAAGGCATGAACGGCGGCAACTGAAATGGCCTCTTGTCCAAAGGAGCTGAACCACTTTGAGATTTTACCTTGACGCAGGTAGATGAGCATTTTTTCCTCAATAGCACGGGTTTGCAAAAAATCCTGAAGAAGCTCAGGCGGTAGCGGGTGGTTCATAACTTCTGTTGGTGTCATTAAGTTCCATTCGAACGACTGCGAAAAGGTAGTTATTTTTGTTGTATATAACCTATTTACAAACCGTATGTCACTCATTCCAAATTTAGATTTATCCAACTGGATGAGCGGGTCAACTGCTGATAAAAAAGCCTTTGCCGCAGATTTAGGAAAAGCCTACACCGATATAGGATTCGTAACCATTAAGAATCATGGTTTTAGCGATGCAATGCAAGACCAACTGTACGAAGAAGTGGCTGCATTTTTCGCACTAGATACCGAAACGAAAAAGAAGTATGAGCTTGAAAAATTAGCCGGTCAGCGCGGCTATACAAGTTTTGGACGGGAGCATGCAAAAGGTATTGCCGCTGCAGATTTAAAAGAATTTTGGCAAGTTGGGCAACCAGCACCAGCTTACAACGGCCCCGAATACCACGATAATATTTCAGTCAGTGAGCGCCCAGAATTGGCACCAACCTTTGTCAACGCCTACCAACAATTAGAGCGGATAGGTATGGAATTGCTCAGTGCTATAGCGAGTTATTTGGAATTAGATACCGACTACTTTGAGCCATGGGTAAAAGGCGGAAACAGTATCATACGTGCCATTCACTACCCTCCCATCACGACCGATCCAGGCGATAGTGTACGTGCTGGGCAACACGAAGACATCAACCTCATCACACTTCTCATGGGCGCCAGTGCTGAAGGTTTAGAGGTACTTAACAAACAAGGTGAATGGGTGGGAATTACAGCCATTCCAGGGTCTTTAGTTGTCAATGTTGGTGATATGCTCCAACGGTTAACCAACGGCTATTTAAAATCAACCACGCACCGCGTAGTGAATCCTCCGCAGGAAAAGTGGGCACAACCCAGATACAGTATTCCATTCTTCCTTCACCCTGTAGGAAAGATGCCGTTAAATGCTTTAGCGCAATGCATCAGCGAAGCTCGTCCGAAAGCTTTTACGGATATCACCGCTGGGGATTATTTAGATGAGCGCTTGGTAGAAATTGGCCTAAAAAAGAAATAACGTGCGCATTGATATCATTACTGTATTACCGGAATTGCTGGAAGGGCCGTTCGCACACAGCATCTTAAAGCGTGCGAAAGACAAGGGACTTGCAGAAGTTCACGTGCACCAATTGCGCGAGTTTGGTGCGGGTAAACACCAGCAAGTCGATGACTATCAATACGGCGGTGGTGCGGGCATGGTGATGCAATGTGAACCTCTTGTAAATTGCATTGAGGCATTGCAAAAAGAACGCAACTACGATGCGGTTCTGTACATGACACCCGACGGTACCCGATTCAATCAGCAGGATGCAAATGCCCTAAGTTTATTGGGAGACATGATCATCATCTGTGGACATTATAAGGGTATAGATCAGCGCGTGCGCGACCATTGGATCACACACGAATACAGTATAGGGGACTATGTCTTAAGTGGCGGTGAACTTGCAGCTGCAGTCATCTCAGATGCAGTTATACGTCTACTCCCTGGCGTTCTTAATGACGAAACCTCAGCACTTACAGACAGTTTTCAAGACAATTTACTGGCGCCACCGGTTTATACGCGGCCGGAAAATTTCAGGGGCCACATCGTACCAGAAGTGCTGCTAAGTGGAAATACCAAAGCCATTGATTTATGGCGGGAAGAACAGGCGTACCAGCGCACTAAAGCGAGACGTCCAGATCTTTTAGAAGATTAGTACAGGTGCACGTCTTTGATGGCTTCGCGACCGAGATGTTCGTTGATACTACTTATGATTTTTGACTTGACCATGAGCAGCTCTTTGCGCACGACTGCACTTTCCAATTGAATGTAAAGAATTTGATTTTGCACCTTTTTCTTGGTGGTTTGGCGCACAATAGAAGGCCCCATTAACTCATCCCACGCTTGCAATACGCGCGTTTCATCCGTCCCTCTACGAAGACGGTATCGGTCTAGCCAAAGCGACAACGCCTCACCCATGGATTGTTCGTTAGAGACTTTGTATTTCGCCATCATCGGTAATTTCAAAGGTGCTGTGGTTCAATTTGAGGTGCTCACTCAACTCAAGCATACGCTCAGGGTGCGTATCGGTGATGAAAATTTGACCGAATTCTTCCGTATGCACTAAGCTCAGTAGATTTGCCACGCGGCCTTCGTCCAATTTATCGAAAATATCATCGAGCAATAAGAGCGGTGGCATCCCTAAATGCCGCTTGGTAATTTCGAATTGGGCCAATTTCAATGCGATCAAGAAACTCTTCTGCTGTCCCTGGGAACCCACACGCTTGATAGGATGTTCGCCCAAATGAAAAACAAGATCATCGCGATGTGTTCCGCTCGAGGTGTATTGCAGTACGCGGTCTTTAGCCTCATTCTCAGCCAATAAGTCCTGCATAGACGACTCGTGTAATGTGCTTTTATAGCGCACTCCCACAGTCTCTTTTCCTCCCGAGAGAAACTGATAATAATGCGTGAGCAGAGGCAATAATTCTGCAGCAAATGATTTGCGTGCCTCGAAAATAATAGCCGCATTTTGCGCTAATTGGTCGTTGTATAACCCAATCATTTCTGCATCGTATGTACGGTTTGAAGCAAAATATTTGAGCGTTGTATTGCGTTGTGTTAGGGCTCTATTGTAGGCCATCAATGCATTTAGGTACTGTTTGTCGTTTTGAGAAACGGTGGTATCCATCAATTTCCTTCGAGTCTCAGCAGCGTCGATAATCAAATCGCGGTCCATGGGTGTAATCATCACCACAGGCATGTAGCCCACGTGATCTGCTAATCTATCAATCTCCTTTCCATCGAGCCGAACTTTCTTTTTCTGCCCCTTTTTAAGTCCCAAATCGAGCACGTGTTCGTTGCCCTTGCGTTCTAATTTCGCCTTGAGTAAGGCCATACTCTCACCATGGGTGATATTCTGAGCATCAGTGGTGTTTAGATAACTTTTTGTTAAGGACAGATAATGCAACGCATCTAAGACGTTAGTCTTGCCATTACCGTTATTACCCGAAATGATGTTTACTTTAGGATTGAACAGCCAAGAAGAAGCTCTGTGGTTCTTGAAGTGAGTTAATTCTAATGCGTGAACAAGCAGGTTTTCCATAGGAACAAAAATAGGGCTCAAAGCATGAAAATTTATACTATTTTTGGCGGACTCAATTTAAACTAGCTATGGCTAAGAAGAACGCGCCTGCAGAACAGGATAACCTTGGATTTGATAACGTAGAACAAACACTAACGAAGACGGAACAGTTCCTCGAGAACAATGCACGTCAAGTTGGTATGGCAGTAGCAGCAGTAGTTGCCGTGGTATTGGCCTATTTCGCTTACAGCACTTACATCGTAGAGCCTAAAGCAAAAGAAGGTGCCACAGAGATCGCGAAAGCCATAAAATGGTTCGAGACCGATTCTATGGAATTAGCCCTAAACGGCAACGGTGCCTACTATGGTTTCCTCGATATTATTGACGAATTCGGCGGAACTGCCGCAGGAAACAGTGCTCATTACTATGCTGGTGTAGCGTATTACACATTGGGTGATTACGAAAATGCCATCGCATTCTTGGACGATTACGATAAATCTGATGCCGCCACTTCCGCAACTGCCTATGGTGTTATTGGCGATGCATTTGTTGAGTTGGGTCAAATGAATGATGCCGTGGATTTTTACAACAAAGCCGCTAATGCCACGGAGAACGACTTTACTACTCCGCTATTTTTGTGGAAAGCAGGGTTGGCCTATGAAGCGTTAGGTGAAAATGCTAAAGCAGTTAAGCTTTACGAGCGTATTGCCGATGATTACCCAAAAAGCCGTCAAGCTTCTGGAATCGCTAGCGTGATTGCTGCACTGAAATAAGATGGCAACCGCACACCAGCATTTGGATAGCACCAACAACGAGCAGGTTCCTTCCGGAGAAGGTAAACTCGTAGCTATTGTACGCGCTGAGTGGAATCATGAAATCACAAACGGTCTTGCTCAAGGTGCGCACGATACACTCGTGGCACATGGCGTAGATCCAAAGCACATCCTTCGAATAGATGTACCGGGTGCTGTGGAACTCACCTATGGTGCAAAACGCATTCACGAAAATGAAGAACCTGATGCGGTTATTGTCGTAGGTTGTGTCATTCAAGGTGAGACCAAGCACTTTGACTATGTATGTCAGAGCGTGACGTACGGCATTACCGAACTTAACCTCAGCTACGACGCACCAACCATTTTCTGCGTGCTTACGGACAATACTATGGAACAGAGTCGTGCACGTTCAGGTGGTATTCACGGCAACAAAGGAGTAGAAGCTGCAGTGGCCGCGCTAAAAATGATGGCGCTCTAATCAACCATCGACCACTTTTCTTGTTACATTTAGGCAAACCCTAAAAAAGTACAAATGAAAAATTGGATTCTCGGACTTGCTGCATTGGCATTCACGTTGCCTGCAAATGCACAAGAACTTCCGCAACCCTCACCAACTTCTACTGTTGATCAAAGAATTGGTCTAACTGATTTTAGTATTACTTATTCTCGTCCTGCGACACGCGGCCGCACCATTTTCGGTGATCTAGTTCCTTACAATCAAGTATGGCGCACAGGGGCGAACAGATGTGTTATTCTTAACGCTTCCACAGATTTCACAATGAACGGTTATGCTGTAAGTGCTGGAGAATATGCCTTGTTTACCATTCCAGGTGAAACAGAATGGACCATTATACTATCTACCCAAACTGATCTTTGGGGCAGTGCAGGTTACAGTCAAGATAATGATGTAGTTCGTGTAACCGCTTCAGCAGCAAATGGCGACTTTGACGAAAGTTTTACCATAGGCTTCAAATCATTGAACCCTTCGGGTGGCGAATTAGTCCTTGAATGGGCCAACACTGAAGTAAGCATTAACCTAGGCGTTGATTCAGATGGCGAAAGCGGTAAAAATGTAGAGAAAGCACTATCTGATGCCAAACGTGCGTACAGAAACGCGGCAAACTACTACAGCGGTCAAGGCGATCACGAAAAAGCGCTCGCAACT